>JAHBWH010000180.1 GCA_019637115.1 Myxococcales bacterium
CGAGCTCGGCCCCAGCCCCAGACTCGGCCCCAGCCCCGGCCCCAGACGCGGACGCGGACCCAGACCCGGACGCGACCTCGGACCTGGACGCGACCTCGGACCCGCCCCCGGCCTCGGATCGGGCCTCGGATCCGGCCTCGGACCCGGACCCGGACGCGGACCCGGCCTCGAACCCAGCCCCAACCCCAACCCCAACCCCAGCCCCAGCCCCAGCCCCAGCCCTCAGCTGCCCCACCGCCGCCCGCCCCAACACCGCCAGCGACGCCAGGTCCACCGCGCGCCGTAGCGCAGGCACCTCGGGGAGCCCCACGGAAGGCAGCCCAAGCTCACGCGTCAGCCGCGACAGCTGCTCGAGCGCCGCCGCGTGCTCGCGCTGCGCGCGCCGCGCGAGCGCGAGGTCCTCCTCGCAGACCTCCCCCGGTCGCCCCTCGACGAGCGCCGCCTCGGCCGCCGAGAGCGGCTCGCGTGGCACCCGGTTCACGAAGAGCGCACCCAGCGCGACCGTCCCCGCCCCGCTCGCCGCGCGACTCGCCCGATCCTCCGAGGAACCGACCAACGCGGCGTGCAGCTGCCGCGTCTCGCGCGCCGGCAGCTCGGCCGGCAAGGTCACGAGGTGCAGGATCGTCCGCTCGCCGTCGTGCAAGAGCGCCGTCGCCCGCTCGAGCAGCGCTCGCAGCGGGCCCGCCCCGGTGAGCCCCTCGAAGACCCGCGGCAGCTCGAGGAACATCAGCGCATGCCCGGTCGCGTCGAGATCGACGAAGATCGGGTGATACGCCCCCGCGTCGGCGAGCCGCGTCAGCCGATGAAGCGTCGCCACCTCGGCGACCGCGGGCGCGGCCTCGAAGAAACGCGCGAGCGCGGGCTGCTCGACGATGCGCCGCGCGACCCCGCGGAGCTTTACGCGCTCGAGCACGTAATCGTGGACGGCGTCCTCGTCCCGGACGTGGGTCGCGAACACGCCCGGCGCGACCTCGCGCGGTTCGTACCCGAGGTCCTCCCCGAAGAGGGCGCCGAAGGTCGCGCGATGCGAGAGCTCGACGATGAGCGGCCTGTGCCCCTCCTCGGCCGCCGTGAGCGCCAACGCCGCGATGACGCTCGACTTCCCCACGCCACCCTTGCCGGTGAAGAGCTGGACGCGGTGTTGGAAGGGATCGAAGGTCATCGTCGCTGGCGGACCATAGCAGGCTCGTGCTCGCGCCTGCCCCTGCGCCCCCACCGCTCACCGCTCGGTAGGGGCACGAGCGCGTCATGGCAAAGGAGGGCGTGCTCCCGCCCTGCTGCGCCGCAAATCTCGCCGCCGTGTGGCGGCGTCGGACCCACGGTGCTAACCCCGCGCCGCCATGGCCCTCACCCCCCGCGACAAGCTTCGTAACGTCGCCATCATCGCCCACGTCGACCACGGGAAGACCACCCTCGTCGACGCCATGCTCAAGCAGACGGGCGTCTTCCGCTCCGGGGAGGCCGTCCAAGACCGCGTCCTCGACTCCAACGACCTCGAGCGCGAGCGCGGGATCACGATCCTGGCGAAGAACGCCTCGGTCCGCTGGGGTGAGTACAAGATCAACATCATCGACACGCCTGGGCACGCCGACTTCGGCGGCGAGGTCGAGCGCACGCTCCGGATGGCCGACGGCGCCATCCTCCTCGTCGACGCGGCCGAGGGCCCGCTGCCGCAGACGCGCTTCGTGCTCGGCAAGGCGCTCGAGCTCGGCATGCCCGTCATCGTGGTCATCAACAAGATCGACCGCCAGGACGCGCGCCCCGACGAGGCGCTGAACGAAGCGTTCGATCTCTTCTGCGACCTCGGCGCGAGCGACGAGCAGACCGACTTCGCGACCCTCTACGCCATCGCGCGCGACGGCATCGTCAAGCGCGACCTCGCGGACGACGGCAAGGACCTGCTGCCTCTCTTCGAGACGATCGTCGAGCGCGTCCCCGCGCCGACCCAGGATCCCGAGGCGCCGCTCCAGATCCTCGTGCACAACACCTTGCACGACGACTACGTCGGCCGGCTCGCGCTCGGTCGCATCTGGGCGGGCCGAGTGAAGAACCGCCAGCGCGTGATGCTCCTCGGCAAGGACGGCGCCCAGACCGAGCACGAGATTGGCACCCTCTGGGGCTTCGAGAAGCTCGATCGCGTGCGCATCGACGAGGCCGAGGCGGGCGACATCGTCGCCGTCAGCGGCATCGACGAGGTCGAGATCGGCGACACGCTGGCCGACACGAAGACGCCCGTCGCGCTGCCCCGCATCAAGGTGGAAGAGCCGACCATCAAGGTCCGCTTCCTCATCAACACCTCGCCCTTCGCGGGCAAGAGCGGCAAGTACGTCACGTCCCGCCACGTGCGCGATCGGCTCTTCAAGGAGGCCGCGCGCAACATCGCGCTGCGTGTCTTCGAGACCGAGGATCCCGAGGCCTTCGACGTCTTCGGCCGCGGCGAGCTGATGCTCTCCATCCTCGCCGAGACGATGCGGCGCGAGGGCTACGAGCTCGCGATGAGCATGCCCGAGGTCGTCATCAAGGAGACCGACGGCCGGAAGTTCGAGCCCTACGAGCGCGTCGTCGTCGACATCGCCGAGGAGCACGTCGGCGCCGTCACGCAGGAGCTCGGCGAGCGCAAGGGCCAGATGATCGGCATGCACAACCTGGGCTTCGGGCGCGCGCGCATCGAGTACCGGGTGCCGAGCCGCAGCCTCATCGGCTTTCGCGGCCTCTTCCTCACCGTCACCCGCGGCTCGGGCCTCTTGAACACGCTCTTCGACGGCTGGGAGCCCTACCTCGGGCCGATGCTCCGCCGGAAGAACGGCGCGCTCGTCAGCGACCGCAAGGGCGCGACGACCCCCTACGCCCTCTTCGGGCTGCAGCCGCGCGGCGTGCTCTTCGTCGGCGGCCAGACCGAGGTCTACGAGGGCATGATCGTCGGCGAGCACAACCGCCCGAACGATCTCGACGTGAACGCCTGCCGCGAGAAGAAGCTCACGAACATCCGGGCCTCGGGCAAGGACGAGAACGTGGTGCTCACCCCGCCGCGCGCGCTCACCATCGAGCTCGCCCTCGAGTGGATCGACCAGGACGAGCTCGTCGAGATCACGCCCGACGCGATCCGCGTGCGCAAGAAGGTGCTGGAGGCCAACCGCCGCCCGCGCCGCGACGGCCCGAAGGGCTGACGCTCACGGCTCAGCGGCGCAGCCCCGCGGCGGCCTTGTCCAGGAGCCCGTCGAGCTCGGCGAAGAGGCCACGGTTGTGGTCGTGCTCGTAGGTCGCGAGCGCGACGTCGTGCTCGGGGATGCCGTCGATGAACTCGAGGATCGTCCTCGGGTCGTCGAGGTGCTCGGCGTAGCGGCCGTAGCCGAGGCGCTCGAGGAAGCGGCCGTTGAGCACCTGCTCGAACTGACCGCGGACCGGCACGCTGAGCATCGGCTTTCGGAGCGCGACGGCCTCGCCCATCAGCGTGAAGCCGCCGCCCGCGATGACGCCGCGCGCGCTCGCGAGGTCCTCGATGAAGCCCTGCTCGCTGAAGGGCCGATAGCGCAACGTGCCCTCGACCTGCTCCTCCTGGATGCTCCGGCGCATGCCGTAGATGCGGCACTCGACCCCGGTCTGCTCGAGCGTGCGCACGAGCGTCTCGTAGCCCTCGGCGGTCTGGTAGACGAGGAGGTGGTCGCCGCGCGTCGGCGTCGCCGCGAGCACCTCCGGCCGCAGGATCGGTGGGTGCAGCGAGGTGCGCTCTTTCCGGATCGGCGGGTGGAAGAAGGTCGTGATCAGGTAGTGATCGCAGAAGGGCAGCTTCGACTTCACGAAGGCCTTGGCGACCTCGAAGTCGCGCCGATGCCCTTCGATGATCTCGTCGGGGATGGTGCAGCGGTTCAGCACCTGCATGTTGTCGATGCTGAGGATCGGCAGCCGATGCCGCTTCGCGAAGAAGTAGGTCCACGACTCGAAGTCGCTGATGACGCACTCGGGCTCGAAGTCCTCGACGAGCCGGAAGTACGCCTCGATCTGCTCGGGTAGGGCGGCGACCCCGTCCAGCACGTTCTGAAAGAGCGTCTTGCCGCGGCGGACGCGGTTGTCCTCGTAGACGATGTGCAGCCCGTGGATCCGCGTGACCTCCGGGAAGTGCTTCTTCAAGAAGTCCACCGCGCGACCCGAGGCGACGACCTCGACCTCGTGCCCTTCGCGGAAGAGGTGGTCGAGGACGACCCGCGAGCGGATCGCGTGCCCCATGCCTTCGCCGACGACGCCGTAGAGAACGCGCATGGCCGGAGCGTAGCAGGTGGCCTTTCGGTAGCGGCGTGAAGGTCGTTCTTGACGCTGGTGTACGATTCACTCACAGTAGAGTCACTCGTGACTCAGGGTGGGGTGACGAGTCTCTTTGGGGTCGGGTGAGCTGGGGTGTCTGATGTTTTCTCTTTTGAAATCCAGCGCTTGGGGCGCTGTGGGCCTGCTCGCGGCCGTTGGCTTCCTGGCCTGTGACGACCCTGGAGGGCCCGCACGGCCTGGCCCGAGCGCCCCTCCCGACGGGGCCGCGCTCTACGCCTCCCAGTGCGCGTCATGCCACGGCGGCCAAGGGCAGGGCCGCCGCGGGCCCGCCCTCGCGCCGTGGCACGACGGCCGCGACGCGCTCGTCGCTGCGATCGCCGACACCATGCCTTTCGGCGCGCCCGCGGATTGCGTCGGCGCCTGCGCCGAGGCGGTGGCGGACTACGTGCTCACCCTCAGCGGCGAGCTCCAATGCGACGCGCCCGGCCTGCCGCCGCGGCGGCTGCGCCTGCTCAGCCGACGCGAGCACGCGGCCGCCATCCGCGACCTGCTCGCCCCCCTCGGCGGCACCTCGGGCGCCGATCCCTGCACCGACGGGACGACCTTCCGCTTCGTGCCGCCGCGCGCCGTGAGCTCGGTGAGCGTCGCCGGTACGTTCAACGGCTGGGACCCCGCCGCGTGGCCGATGCGCGAAGAGGGCGGCGCGTGGACGCTGACCCGCGTCGTGCCCGAGGGCCGGCACGAGTACAAGATCGTGCTCGACGGCAGCGAGTGGGTCGCGGACCCGAGCGCGTCGGCGACGGCGCCCGACGGCTTCGGCGGCGTGAACTCCGTGCTCGACGTGCGCTGCGGCGGCGCGAGCGGCGTCCGAGTCCCCGACGTCACGAGCGCGCTGCCACCGGAGACGCGCCCCGAGGCCTACCCCTTCGATCTCGCCGCCGACGTCGCCTACGTCTCGTCGGTCCACGTGGAGGAGTACCTCGCGGCCGCCAAGCGCGTCGCGGACGCGGTCGGCGACGCGGTCGTCGCCCTCGCGCCAGGCGACGAAGCCGCCTTCGTGCACGTCTTCGGTCGCCGCGCCTTCCGCCGGCCCCTCTCCGAGGGCGAGCGCGAGCGCTACGTCTCGCTCGCGCGCGCCGAGGGCGACGCGACGCGCGGTCGCCTCGCGGTGCTGCGCGCGATGCTCGCGAGCCCGGCCTTCCTCTACCGCAGCGAGGTCGGCGCGCCGGACGGCGTGGGCTACCGGCTCGACGCGTTCGAGATGGCGAGCGCGCTCTCGTTCTCGCTCCTCGGGACGACGCCGCCCGACGCGCTGCTCGACGCCGCCGAGCGCGGCGAGCTCGACGACGAGCGCGGCGTCCGCGCGGCGGCCGAGGGGCTGCTCGACGATGCCCGCGCCGAGGCGACCATGCGCGCGTTCGCGCGGATGTGGCTCGGCGTCGAAGAGCTCGGCCAGCTCCCGCGCGACACCTCGCCCGCGCTGCGCGCGAAGCTCCGCGAGGCGACGGAGCGCTTCGTCGCGGGCGTCATGCTCGGGGGCCGCGTCGACGAGCTCTTCACGAGCGGCGCGTTGCCAGCCGACGCCGACGTCGCGGCGGCGCACGGCGCGAGCGCCCCGGAGCGCGCCTGGGACGCGGTCGAGCTGCCGCCCGAGCGCCGCGCGGGGGTGCTCGGCCACGCGAGCGTGCAGCTCCGCTACGCGCACTCGGATCAGACCTCGCCGATCGCGCGCGGCGTCTTCGTGCGCCGTCGCCTGCTCTGCCAGGACTTCGCGCCGCCGCCGCCCGAGGCGGGGGGCGTGCCGGAGGTCGACCCCACGGCGACCACGCGCGAGCGCTTCCGGCAGCACACCGAGAGCGCGACCTGCGCGAGCTGCCACCAATACATCGACGACCTCGGCTTCGGCTTCGAGGGCTTCGACCACGAGGGGCGCCCGCGGCGCGAGGAGCACGGCTTGCCAATCGACACGAGCGGGCTCCTGCGCGACGTCGAGGGCTTCGGGACGCGCACCGAGGCGATCTTCTCCGGGCTGCCGGAGCTCGGCGCCGCGCTCGCGGCGTCGGACGCCGCGCCGAGCTGCTTCGCGACGCAGTGGTGGCGCTTCGCGCACGGCGCGCTCGAGCGAGAAGAGGACGAGTGCCTCGTGCGCGAGGTCGGGCGTACGTTCGCGGCGGGCGACCGCAGCGTGCGGGCGCTCTTGGTCGAGGTGCTGGCGTCCGAGCGTTTCCGCCGACGCTCGGCCGCGCTCGAGGAGGTGACGCCGTGATCCGCAGGACCTTCCTCCGCGGGGCGCTCGGCGCCGCCGTGGCCTCGCCCTTCGCGTCGTTGCTCCGCCCCGGCCGCGCCACGGCGTCGGGTGGCGGCGCGCGTCGCTTGATCGTCTTCTACTTCCCCGACGGGGTCGCGGGCCGCAGCCAGGACGGCGACGCGTCGCTCTGGGAGGCGCGCGCGTCCGGCGGACGGATCTCGCTCAGCGAGCAGCTCGCGCCGCTCGCGGGCATGGAGGAGCGCTGCGTCTTCGTGAACGGCCTGCAGATGGGGAGCGCCGACGAGGGCAGCCACCCGGGCGGCGCGAAGAAGCTGCTCACGAACGTCGACGGCGGCGGCGGCACGAGCATCGACCAATACCTCGCGTCGACGGTCGGCGCGAGCGCGCCCTTCCGGCACCTCTACCT
Organism: Myxococcales bacterium; assembly: GCA_019637115.1. GTDB lineage: Bacteria > Myxococcota_A > Polyangia > Polyangiales > Houyiibacteriaceae > JACKEH01. Next base: position 6,936 of record JAHBWH010000180.1, read on the forward strand.
CGGCGCGCAGGCCACGGTGAACGGCGCGAGCGGGGACAAGTTCATCTCGTACCCGAGCCCCGGCGTGACCATCGCGCCCGAGGACGACCCGCGCGCGGCGTTCCGGCGGCTCTTCGACGGGACGATCGTCGCGCCGGGGGTGCCGGGCGCCGATCCGGCGACCGAGGCCGAGCTGCGACGTCAGCGCAGCGTGCTCGACGTGCACCTGCAGGATCTCGCGGAGCTGCGCGGGCGGCTCGGGTCGCTCGAGCAGCGCAAGCTCGACGTGCACCTCGAGTCGATCCGCGACGTGGAGCGCCGCCTCGCGCGCATGGAGATGCCGGGTGCCACCGCGCCCCCGCCCGCGAGCTGTGACGCTCCGAGCCTCGGCTACGACGTGGCCGACGCGAGCCGCTACGACGCGGCGGTCTTCGGACGGATCCTGGACGCGCAGATGGACGTGATGGTCCAGGCGATGGCCTGCGGCCTCACGCGCGTCGGTGTGCTCCAGGGGGGGCACCACACGAGCGAGCTCATCATGAGCCGCATCCCGGGCAGCGAGATGCACGACCCGGGCTTCGACATGCGCAGCCACCAGGCCTCGCACTACGGCGCGCGCCACGACCGCAGCAACCGCCTCTTCGTCGACTACATCGCGCAGCGGCGTTGGTGGGTCGCGAAGTACCGCGCGCTGCTCGAGCGCCTCGACGCCATCCCCGAGGCCGACGGAACGATGCTCGACTACACGCTCGTGCTCCTCTGCACCGAGGTGAGCGACGGCAACACGCACAGCCACCACGACATGCCCTTCGTGCTCGCGGGCGGAGCGGGCGGGCGCATCGCGACGGGCCGCGTGCTGGAGACGGGCGGCCGACGGCACGGGGATCTGCTGGCGTCGCTCGCGGTCGCGATGGGCCAAAGCGTCGGCGGCTGGGGCTACGAGAGCCACGGGCCGCTGACGGGGCTCGTCACTGGATGAGCAGCAGAGTGGCGGCGCCTGCGAGCGCGTGACACGTAGCGGGCGTGAAGAAGTCGGCGACGCAGGCGGGCCGCGCGCGGGATCCGGTCACGCTCGCGACCACCGTCTGGCTCGGCCTGAGCGCGGTGGCGGCGCTCGCGGACGCGGCGCACGCCGCGAACGACCTGCGCCTCTTCGCGGCCCTCCGCGACGCGGGCTTCCGGGAGACGCTCGCGCTGCAGGACGCGCTCGCCGCGAGCGCCTCGCGCGCGAGCGTGCTGCTCTGGGGGCGCCTGCTGCTCCTGCTCGTGACGGCGGGCTCCTACCTCGCGTGGCAGACCCGCGCGATCCGTCGCTCGGGCATCTCGCTCGGCCCCGCGCGCGCGGCGATCGAGTGGCTCATCCCGATCGTGCAGCTCTGGCTGCCGTATCGGACGATGGGCAAGCTCCTCGAAGCTCACGGGCTGCGGATGGAGTCGAGCCGCTTCGCGTGGTGGGCGTCGTGGCTCTCGTTCGTGCTGCTCGGTCAGCTCGCGCTCCGCGCGGACGCCGTCGCAGCGGACGTGGCGGGCTTCTCCCACGCCGCGTGGCTGCAGCTCGGGAGCGCCGCCGCCGCCGCCTTCGCCGCGCTCTTCGCCGCCCGGCTCGTCCGCGCCATCGGCTGAGGCGCCGAGCGCCGCAGGCTCAATCGAGCGCCGCGCCGTCGAGGTCGACGCCGATCGGGCAGTGGTCGGAGCCCGTCACGTCGGGATGGATCGACGCTCCGCGCACGAAGGGCATCGCGCCCTCGGACGCGAGCACGAGGTCGATACGCCAGCCGATGTTCTTCTCGCGCACGCCGAAGCGCTGGCTCCACCACGTGTAGGCGCCTTCGCGCGCGGGGTGGAAGTGCCGGTACGTGTCGACCCAGCCCGCGGCGGTCCATCGGGCGAGCTCCTCACGCTCCTCGGGGAGGAAGCCGGAGGTCTTCTCGTTCGCCTTCGGCCGCGCCAGATCGATCGGCGCGGGCGCGGTGTTGAAGTCGCCCATCACGAGCACGCGGCCGCCGCCGCGGCGCAGGGGCTCGAGCGCGTCGAAGAGCCGGCGGTAGAAGTCGAGCTTGAAGGGGACCCGGTCGTTGCTCCGGTCCTTGCCGCTTCCGTTGGGGAAGTAGACGTTCGCCACCCAGAGGCGGCCGAAACGCGCGAGCTGCAGGCGCCCCTCGGCGTCCATCGTCTCGTCCCCGAGCGTGGTCACGAGCTCGCTCCACGCCTCGCGCGCGTAGAGCCCGACGCCGCTGTAGCCCTTGCGCTCGGCCGCGCTGAAGTGTGTGCGCCAACGCGGCGGCTCGCGCAGGGTGGGCTCGAGCTGCTCGGGCAACGCGCGCGTCTCCTGCAGGCCGACGATCGTCGCTTTGGACCCGGCGAGCCAGTCGAGGAACCCCTTCTGCGCCACCGCCCGCATCCCGTTGACGTTCCAGGAGCGGACGCGGACGAGCTTTCGCTTCGCGGCCATGGGCGCCCCGCTTGGCACGCTCCCACGCGGCCCGCAAGCGCCGCGTCCGAGCGGCCCCATGTCCGCCGATTGCCGGACGTCGGGCCCCGGAATGAGGCGCGTCCGCGCGCCCCGCGACGGACGTGCCCAGAGCGTGGAGCCTGGTGTAGGCTGAGGGCGCCGTGAGCGCTTCCGCCGGTCGCCGTGATCCTTTCCTCGGGCTCGTGCTCGACGGCAAATACGAGGTCGTCGCCGCGATCGCGCGGGGCGGCATGGGGCGCGTCTACCGCGCAATCCAGCGGCCGCTCGGGCGGGAGGTCGCGCTCAAGATCCTCGACCTCGAGGAGCTCGACCCCAAGAAGGGAGGCGGGAGCGACTTCGCCAAGCGCTTCTTCCTCGAGGCGGCCTCGGGCGCGCAGCTCAACCACCCGAACACGGTGGTCGTCTACGACTACGGGCAGGCCGAGGACGACATCTTCTACATCGCGATGGAGCTGCTCGCCGGGCAGACGCTCGACGACCTGCTCGAGGCCGAGGCGCCGCTCGATCCGGCGCGGGTCAAGCACATCGCGCTCCAGGTCTGTGGCTCGATCGGCCAAGCCCACGAGCAGGGCATGGTTCACCGCGATCTCAAGCCCTCCAACGTGATGCTCACGAGCCGCGGCGCGGACCCGGACTTCGTGAAGGTGCTCGACTTCGGCCTCGTCAAGCAGGGCGGCGTCGAGTCCGGGCTCACGCAGAGCGGCGCGCTGCTCGGGACGCCGCGCTACATCGCGCCCGAGCAGATCTCGAGCTCGGACGTGGGACCCGAGAGCGACATCTACTCGCTCGGCGCGTGCCTCTATCACTGCCTGACGGGGCGGCCGCCCTTCGAGAGCGACTCGAAGTTCGTGCTGCTCGCGTCGCATATGAACGTCGAGGCGCCCGACATCCACGTCGCCTATCCAGAGAGCCCCGCGAGCCCGGAGCTCGCCGCGATCGTCATGCGCTGCCTGCGCAAGGACCCGACGATGCGCTACCGGTCGATGGGGGAGCTCGTGGAGGCGTTGCTCGCCACGCCGGAGCCGAACCTCTCCGGCCGCGCGAGCCTGCCCAGCAAGTCGAGCCCCGGCACGTCGAGCCCCAGCGGCTCGAAGCCCGGGGTCACGAGGCCCGAGAGCGCGCTCGACCGCTCGGGGATCAAGCGCTCGAACGCGGACGTCCTGATGACGAGCGTCGCGCGCCCGAGCGCCATCACCTCGCGCGCGATCGCCCCGACGGAGGCCGCGGCGTCCATGCCGGCGGCGCCTGCCTCGAGTCGAGTGGCCCTCTTCGCGGGGGCCGGGATCGCCGGCGCGTTACTCGTGGGGCTCGGCTTCTGGGCGTTCGCGGGCGAGGCCCCGGCGGCCGAGGCGCCCGCGCCGGACGTCGTCGGCGCCCAAGCCGACGAGGCGGCGGAACCCTCGACGTCGGGGGAGCCCTCGACGACCGCGGCTCCCTCCGAGCCGGACGTGCGCGCGGCCACCGAGATCTCACCCGTGCGGCTCGTCGTCAGCCCCGACGGGGCCCGCGTGCGCCGCGGAGACCAGCTGCTCGGCGACGCTCCGATCACGCTCCCCGTCCCCACCGGCGAGAGCTGGCGTCTTGTCGTGGAGGCCGACGGCTACCAACCGCGCGAGGTCACCGTGCTCGCGGGCCAAGGTGAGGTCAGCGTCGCGCTCGATCGACAGGAGCAGCGGCGCGTGACGATGCGAGGCGAGAGGGCGAGTACGCCGACGGCCGAGGCCCCCGAGCCCGTCGTGGCGCCGAGCGTGATGGAGGCGCCGACGGTGATGGAGGCTGCCCCCGCGATGACGCCGACAGTGCGCACCGACAACCGCGACCCCTGGGCGCGCTGACCACGCCAAGCTGAGGGGCCGTCACCAGCCTCCATGGGGAGATCGCAGCCGTGTTCATAAACGCAATGCGATTGCGTTTGACTCATTTGCAATCGCGTTGCATATGATCGCCGGCTCATGACGAAGCTCCCCGTCACCGTGCTCTCCGGCTTTCTCGGCGCTGGCAAGACGACGCTGCTCAATCACGTCCTGAACAACCGGGACGGCCTGCGCGTGGCGGTCATCGTCAACGACATGAGCGAGGTGAACGTGGACGCGCGCCTCGTGGAGGGAGGCACGTCTCTCTCGCGGACGGACGAGAAGCTCGTCGAGATGTCCAACGGCTGCATCTGCTGCACCTTGCGTGAAGATCTCCTCCGCGAGGTCGCGGCGCTCGCGACGACGGGCCGCTTCGACTACCTGCTGATCGAGTCGACGGGCGTCAGCGAGCCGCTCCCCGTCGCTCAGACCTTCACGTTCACGGACGAAGAGGGCACGAGCCTCGCCGACGTCTCGCGGCTCGACACGATGGTGACCGTCGTCGACGCCGCCGAGTTCCTGAAAGACTACGCGTCACAGGACTTCCTCGGCGACCGCGCGCTCGCGCTCTCGTCGGACGACCGACGCACGATCGTCGACCTCCTGGTCGACCAGGTCGAGCTCGCGAACGTCATCGTCCTCAACAAATGCGATCTCGTGGACGACGAGCGGCTCGGCTTCCTCGAGGGGATCGTGCACCACCTCAACCCCGACGCGCGCATCGTTCGAAGCGTGCGCGGCGTCGTGGACCTCTCCGAGGTGATGGGCACGGGCCTCTTCGACATGGCGAAGGCCGAGTCGATGGCGGGTTGGCAGAAGGAGCTCGAGGGCGAGCACATCCCCGAGACCGAGGCGTACGGGATCGCCAGCTTCGTCTATCGCGCGCGGCGCCCCTTTCATCCGGAGCGCTTCGCGCGATGGGTCGAGAGCCCATGGCCGAACGTCTACCGCTCCAAGGGGTTCTTCTGGCTCGCGACTCGAATGTTCCACGTCGGGAGTCTGTCGCAGGCGGGTGCCGCGATGCAGCACGGTCATACCGGGTGGTGGTGGTCGGTGGTGCCCGACGCTTGGTGGCCGAGCGACGAGGCGACACGCGCAAAGATCCGCGCGGACATGCGGGGCACCTATGGGGACCGACGCCAAGAGATCGTGATCATCGGCGCGGGGATGGACGAGCCCGCGTTGCGTCGCGCGTTCGACGCTTGCCTGCTCACCGACCGGGAGATGGCGCTCGGGCCGAAGGCGTGGGGCGCGCTCCGCGATCCCTTCCCAGAGTGGCCGCCGCTGCCGCTCGAGCTGCAGGCGGGGGTCGAGCGAGGCGCGCGCGCGCCCGCCACGTGAGTCATGGCCTACCAGAGGAGACCGAATGTTTCGATGTGAGCTGTGTGAGCTGGTCCCGGAGTTGAAGGGGCGCGGACCGCGGACCGTGGGTCCGGGGGAACAGTGCATCTTGGTGACCGTCGAGACCCGCGCCGCGGAGTACCCGAGCCGGCCGAAGGCGCACCGAATGCGCATCGCGCGGAAGGTGAAGCTGACTGACGATCCCGGGGGCGCCGGCTACGAGATCGCACGCGAGGCCCGCGCGTGCGCGCGCTGCGCGGCCGATTTCGAGACAATTCGAAGTGCACGAGAGCTCGTCGCCGAGTGATGGAGCCGTGACCGCGGTTCGCCGCGGATGTCGATGACGCCTCTCTCCCGTGCGCGCGGGAGAGGTGCACCCGCACACACCACCACCAGAGCGGAGCGACGTCGCGGCCTCGGCCGCGACGTCGCTCCCCTCGACTCGAGCGCTCGAGCGACGGCGTCCTCTTGCAACTTCGTTGCGACTGGATTAGGGCAGCGACATGAGTCGTCTCGGGCTGCATTCGATCGCGCTGCATTCGATCGCGCTGTGCATGGTGACCCTCGGATGCGACGCCGGAATCGGCGACGTGCGCGTGGTCGCGAGCGGTGGGACGGAGGCGCGCGAAGGGATCGCCGCCGCGCAGATGGCGGACGGCTTCTCGGTTCGCTTCGCGCACGCAGTCCTCGCGGTCGAGGGTTTCTTCTTGCGGACGCGCCTCGGCGACGAAGTGGAGGTCGCGGCGACGCCGACCTTGGTGGAGCTCATCCCGAACGCGGCCGAGCTGTGGCGCTTCGAGGGCATCTCCGCCGGTCGGTGGGACGATGTCGGCTTCGAGTCCGTGCCGCCGCCCGCGGACGTCCGGGCCGATGGAATCCCCGCACGGATTCGCGATCAGATGGTCGAACGCGGTTGGTCCTCCTACTACGAGGGGGTGATCACCGATCCCGCGGGGGACGAGTATCCGTTTGCGATCGGTCTCCCGGTCCGCGCGCGTTACCTCTCGTGTCGCAACGGCGCGGACCGGGCGTTGGGCGTCGCCGTGCCCGAAGGCGGCACGGCCGAGGTCGAGCTCACCTGGCACCTGACGCACCTCTTCTTCGACTCGTTCGCTGAGAACAGCGCGCTCCGCGCCGAAGCGTTCGCCGCGACCTACGACGGCGAGCGGCCCATTGACCTCGACGCGCTCGCGACGCAGCCGCTCGCGAACCTGCGCGGGCTCGACGGCCGACCGCTGCGCAACCGCGAGGGCTTCCCCGTGCTCTACATCCCCCCGGCCGAGGGCGCCGAGACGCTCGCCGAGTTCGTGATGAGCGCCCGCCTCGGCCACTTCAACGGCCTCGAGGGGGAGTGCACGACCGAGATCGAACGCCTCTGAGCCACCGCGGGCGATCTGCCGCCCGTGAAGGTTGTACAACCTTGGACATTTGTGGGCAGGGACCGCGCCGTCGCCCTGCATGACGCGGAGGACGCGGTCATTGTCGTGGCGCACCAGCGGACGGCCGAGCATCCACTTGCATGGCGTTCATGGACCTCGGCTTCGTGCCCTCAACCCAACGTTCGCTCCGGGTATCCGCGCCCCTCGACGCGGATCTCGCTCGTCGACCTCCTCGAATCGGCTTTGGGCGGTTGACCCTCTTCGTCTTCGCAGCGACCGTCTCCGCGACCGGTTGCGCCACCCCGCCCGACGTCGACGGCCGAACGAGCCCGATGATCTTCGGCGATGACGACCGCCTCGATTGGTGGGAGGTCGACCCTCCGAGTCGAGACTTCGGCTTGCGGCACGTCGGCGTGCTCGCGAGCCGCTTCGCGGTGGGTTTCCGCGCGACGCCTCAGGACGCCAGGATCGATCTCCGAAACACGCGACACCGCGCGGGCTACTGCGACGACCAGCCCTTCCTCTGCCAACCCCGCGTCGGCTATTGCTCGGGGACCCTCCTCGACGGAGATCTCTTCGCGACGGCGGGGCATTGTCTCGGGATCCCCACGCCCGTGGGGGAGCTGACGGCCGACCAGCGCGCCGAGCTGCGCGAGCGCCTCGAGGCGTGGTGCGAGGGCGCCGTCGTGATCTTCAACTGGCGTGAGGAGGAGCGCGACCCGGCTCGAGCGGACCTCCCGCCTGGGGAGACGGGCGGTGTCGTCCCGACGATCGTGACCGAGCGGGACGTCTATTACTGCCACGAGGTGCTCGTGCACCAGTACGTCCCGCTCTTCGGCGGCACGGCGAAGAACGCGTCGGACATCACGCTCTTCACGCTGAAGCGAGACCGCAACGCCGTGACGTCGCAGCCCGTGCTCGAGCCCTACGGCGCGGCGCCGGTGGTCGCCGAGCCGCGGCGCCCGCCGAGCGTCGCGCTCGGCACCGAGGTCCTCGGCATCGGCTTCGGAAACGGCCTGCCCATGAAGTACAAGAGCGCGCCGCTGCAGCGGCGCGACGCGCTCTGGGCCGACGCCCCCGTCGACGTGCTCCAGGGGGACTCGGGCGGCGGGCTCTTCGCGGGCGGCCGACACTTCGCGGTGCTCTCGCACGCGCCGTTTCGTTGCCCGCCCGGGAGCGTTCGGCAGGGGGCCCAATGCCGACGACCGGCGGAGGGGGATTGCATCGTCGATCCCCAGATCCCCTCGCCCTCGATGAGCGACGTCGCCTCGTACTCACTCACCTACCGCGCGATCGACGTGCTCTGTGGTGGCAATGGCTGGTTCGAGTCGACGCCCGAGCCTCCCGGTCGCGTCTTCGCGACCCGGAGCGCGCCCTATCCCTCGCACCTGTGCGGGACGGCGCCGCCACGCGCATCCGAGCCCTACGTTCCGTCGCCGCCGCCGGTGGACCCGACGCCGACGCCCGCCCCGACGCCTGGGCCGAGCACGCGCGCCGGATGCGCGGCGGCCGGCGCGGATCTCGGCGCGCACGCCACGTGGCCTCTCCTCTTCGCCTTCATCGTCTGGCGGCGTCGCCGTCGAGGCGCTCGTCTCGCCCTGCCGCTCCTGCTCGCGGCGATGGCGTGCGGCGGCGGCGACTCCGCCTCCTCGGGCGACGCTTCGACCGAACGCGATGCGGAGCGGCCCGACGCGGGCTCCTCAGTCGACGAGGGCGAGCGGACCTCGCACGTCGTCTCCTTCGTGCGGCTCCCCCGTCGCGCCCACGCGCTCGGGCTCGACCTGAACGGTGACGGCACGCCGGACTCGGCCTTCGGTGGTCTCGTCGAGCTCTTCGCCGACCTCGACGTCTCGCTCACTCGCCCGTTGATCCGCGCGATCGAGGATGGCCGCCTCAGGTTGCTCGTCGAGACGGAGCGTCGCGGCCGCGACGCGACGGTGGTGTTCCAACCCGGCCTCGAGGGGCCGCTGGATCCGTCGGGCGGAGGCGTCTACGAAGCGTCGCCCGACCACGCGCCGACGACCTTCGCGGGCGACGCCACGGGTGATGAGGGAGAGATTGTCGCGCGCGCGCCGACGTTCACGCTCCGCTTCCCGATCCTCGACGAGACCTCGCCGATCGAGCTGACGCTGCGCGACGTGCGCTTCGAGGGGCGTACGTCCGAGGACTTCCTCAGCGGCGCGCTCGGCGGCGGCGTGCGTCTCGACGAGCTCCGGGACGGCCTCTTCACGCCGATCGCAGAGTTCCTCGACGCGTGGCTGGACGCCGATCCCGGTTGCCCGGGCGCCTGCGACGATCCGCGCCTCGCCGCGTTGCTCGCCATGATCGACACCGGAGCCGACGGCCGCATCGACGCCGACGAGCTCGCGACCTTCGGGCCCATCGCCGACCGCCTCGCAGCGGACCTCGACCTCGACGGTGACGGGACGCTCGACGCCATGTCGCTCGGCGTCGAGCTCGAGGCCGTCGCCGCGACGATCCTCTCGTCGCGGCAGGCGACGAGCGGGCGGGCGAAGAGCATGATGTGCCTCGAGCCCGACGACTGCGAGCGCGCGACCAGCTGCGCGGTCTGCAACGGCAGCGACCCCGCCTACCGCAACTGCTCCTGGTGCCCCGGGACCGGCTGCATGGCGAACACGCGCGAGTCCGAGTGCTCGACGGAGTGGCAGTCGCGGCTGTCGAGCTGCATCGACTGCGAGGCCTTCACGACCCCGACGGCGTGCCGCCGCGGCGACGCGCGCTGCGCGTGGAGCGAGACGTGCGGCGCGTGCGTCAACGACGCCTTCTGCGCGACCATCCCCCCCGCGTGCACGGACCGCCGTTCCGCGAGGTCTTGCGACTGAGCGTGCTCTCGGTCCCGATCGCCGTCGCGGACGAAGTCACTCATTCGCCGTCGGGGCTCGCGTCCACGAGGCCGAGCCGCACGGCGGCCCGCACGAGGCCCGCCACGTTGGTCACGTGGAGCTTGATCATCAGGCGGCTGCGATGACCCTCGACGGTCTTCACGCTCACGCCGAGCCGCTCGGCGATCCCGGCGCTCGAGTGGCCTTCGCCGACGAGCTGCAAGACCTCTCGCTCGCGCGTCGTCAGACCTGGGCTCTCGGGCTCGGCCTCCAGCACCAGGCTCGCGACCGTCGGGCTGAAGAACGCCTCGCCGCGCGAGACCGCGTGGATGGCGCGCACGAGGTCCGAGAGGCCCGAGCCCTTCAGCAGGTACGCGCGCGCCCCCGCCCGGAGCACCGGCCGCACGTGCGCGGCCGTCGCGTACATGCTGAGCACGACCACCTGCGTCCGTGGTGAGACGCTCCGTACGCGCTGGGTCGCGTCGACCCCGTTCAGCTCGGGCATCGACAGATCCATGACGACGATGTCGGGCCGCAGCGCCTCTGCGAGCTGGACCGCCTCGCGCCCGTTCGCGGCCTCACCCACGATCTCGATCTGCGGGTCCGCCGAGAGGAGCGCGCGCAGGCCCTCGCGGACGATCGTGTGGTCATCGGCGAGCACGACGCGGAGCATGCGGCGGAGCATATCAGCCTCGGGCCCGGCGAAGGTCGAACTCCGTCGCGCCGATCGCCGCGACGCTGCCGCCAAACCCTCA
>JAHBWH010000181.1 GCA_019637115.1 Myxococcales bacterium
GCGCCATCCTCGACGGCGCGCTTCAACGGGGCCGTCGCCTCGCGGCGACGGAGAGCGCCGCGGCCATGCGCCGCATGCCGTCCGACATCGTGTCGCTTCAACGGGGCCGTCGCCTCGCGGCGACGGAGAGGACGTACACGCTCGTGAGCGCCGACGAGGGCGCGCTCATCGCTTCAACGGGGCCGTCGCCTCGCGGCGACGGAGAGGGAGCGAACCGGGTCCTGTGACGGTCTCGATGGAGGCGCTTCAACGGGGCCGTCGCCTCGCGGCGACGGAGAGGCCGAAGGGGTTCGCGCTGGTGATGCCGCTCGATCTCTGAGCGTCCTCGACGAGCGCTGCTTCAACGGGGCCGTCGCCTCGCGGCGACGGAGAGCGTAGGGCTCTGATCGAAAAGGCTAGTGAGCGGAACCAGCTTCAACGGGGCCGTCGCCTCGCGGCGACGGAGAGTCGCCAGTCAGGTTTCCCTGTCGGCCTGCGACGGGCGCGATGCTTCAACGGGGCCGTCGCCTCGCGGCGACGGAGAGACGCGCCGTCCCAGTCCTCACGGACTCGCGACGGGGAGCTTCAACGGGGCCGTCGCCTCGCGGCGACGGAGAGCGCTGATGAGGTCGATGTCCCCGGCGCCGTCATCGTGGGCTTCAACGGGGCCGTCGCCTCGCGGCGACGGAGAGCGGCGCAGCTCCTCGCGCAGCCGCGCATTCGCCTCGCGCAGGCTTCAACGGGGCCGTCGCCTCGCGGCGACGGAGAGTGCCGATCCACCAGAGAACGCCACCGTCGCGGATCCGAGGCTTCAACGGGGCCGTCGCCTCGCGGCGACGGAGAGCGCATCAACACGACCATGGGCGCCGTGGTGGCGGTCAAGCTTCAACGGGGCCGTCGCCTCGCGGCGACGGAGAGCCCGCCTGCGCGGTGGCGCCGGCGGCGCGGATGATGTCGGCGCTTCAACGGGGCCGTCGCCTCGCGGCGACGGAGAGCGCTACTCGACGATCGAGTGGGCGGCGGGCATCGACGTGCTTCAACGGGGCCGTCGCCTAGCGGCGACGGAGAGCCCCGGGTGGCCGTGACAGAGGTCGTAGTAGGTGCAGCTCTTGCTTCAACGGGGCCGTCGCCTCGCGGCGACGGAGAGTCGTGCAGGCTCTGGCGCAGCAGGCGGAGCCGCAAGACCTCGCTTCAACGGGGCCGTCGCCTCGCGGCGACGGAGAGTCGGGGGCGCCGCCGAAGTTCTCGTGGGGGGCCTCGCCCCGCTTCAACGGGGCCGTCGCCTCGCGGCGACGGAGAGCTCAGGCCGCGCTCGGTGAGCCAGGGGAGTGGGTCGGTGTTGCTTCAACGGGGCCGTCGCCTCGCGGCGACGGAGAGGGGGTGGGCCCATGCTGCGGCGGCAACGCTCGCTGCGTCGCTTCAACGGGGCCGTCGCCTCGCGGCGACGGAGAGGAGCCTCGAGCTCGTGCGCGGCATCGAGGAGCGCTTCCCCGCGCTTCAACGGGGCCGTCGCCTCGCGGCGACGGAGAGCAGCGTCGCCAACGGGCGCGCGGTCAAGCGCGTGAAGGGCGAGCTTCAACGGGGCCGTCGCCTCGCGGCGACGGAGAGGAGCGAGCGTCTGGACTGGCCCCGCCGCATCACGTGCTTCAACGGGGCCGTCGCCTCGCGGCGACGGAGAGGGAGCTCTCGCCCCTCGCCCTCCGCCCCAGGGTTGCCGCTTCAACGGGGCCGTCGCCTCGCGGCGACGGAGAGTCTCAGTCCTGGTCGACCGGCTCAACGCGGAGCTGCTGCTTCAACGGGGCCGTCGCCTCGCGGCGACGGAGAGGAGGCGCGGGCGGCGCTGAGGGGGCGGTGACGAAGGAGCTTCAACGGGGCCGTCGCCTCGCGGCGACGGAGAGCGCGCGAGCAATCGTGAAACGTGACGAATCAAAGGCTAAGGCTTCAACGGGGCCGTCGCCTCGCGGCGACGGAGAGGGGTGCTTGGAGCCCTGGGCGAAGCAGCGCGGTTTCTGTGTCGCTTCAACGGGGCCGTCGCCTCGCGGCGACGGAGAGAGCTCGCCATGGCAGAGCAGGTTATCGAGGCGAACGTGCTTCAACGGGGCCGTCGCCTCGCGGCGACGGAGAGCTCCGTGAAGAGGACCGCTTGGAAGACGACATGAACCTGTGCTTCAACGGGGCCGTCGCCTCGCGGCGACGGAGAGAGACGCGCCGACGCCTCGTCCCGCTCGCGCAACATCACATCGCTTCAACGGGGCCGTCGCCTCGCGGCGACGGAGAGTCCGCGAGCCTGGCTACGAGGAGACCGCGAACAAGCTCGAGCTTCAACGGGGCCGTCGCCTCGCGGCGACGGAGAGATGACGACCATCATCCACAAGCCCAAGGCATCCCCCGAGCTTCAACGGGGCCGTCGCCTCGCGGCGACGGAGAGGGCGCGAGACTCGACGCCGTCGCCCAGTCCACGGCGATGCAGCTTCAACGGGGCCGTCGCCTCGCGGCGACGGAGAGGGTGCCTGGGGTGACCTTCCACGAGCCTGACCTCGGGCTTCAACGGGGCCGTCGCCTCGCGGCGACGGAGAGATGTTGCCAACCCCGAGCTCGGGCCCGCAGCATCGCGCTTCAACGGGGCCGTCGCCTCGCGGCGACGGAGAGCTGCGAGCACGATCAGGTTGCCCGGCGCCAGGTGGTCGCGCTTCAACGGGGCCGTCGCCTCGCGGCGACGGAGAGGCAGTTGCTCTCGCGAGCGGGTCTGCTGCCGCGGCACATGCTTCAACGGGGCCGTCGCCTCGCGGCGACGGAGAGCTGTGGCGCACGGACGCGGCCAGCGAGGAGGCTGCGCGGCTTCAACGGGGCCGTCGCCTCGCGGCGACGGAGAGGCCGCGTCCGATACGACGGGCGCTGCGGCCTGCTTCAGCGCTTCAACGGGGCCGTCGCCTCGCGGCGACGGAGAGCCAGGGCGGAGTCGTCCTCGCGGATGCCGTAGTGGACGTCGCTTCAACGGGGCCGTCGCCTCGCGGCGACGGAGAGTGGTCACGCCCGCTCCCACTGGGTGCGGACGACCTCCACGCTTCAACGGGGCCGTCGCCTCGCGGCGACGGAGAGACGCCGCGGCGGCGGAGGGCGCGCTCGTGGCGGAAGACGCTTCAACGGGGCCGTCGCCTCGCGGCGACGGAGAGAGCGCGCACCGACGACGGATCCGCATGCGGCTCGTGACGCTTCAACGGGGCCGTCGCCTCGCGGCGACGGAGAGGCGTGCGCAGGGCGCGCGAGAAAAGGAGCAGAGAAGCATGCTTCAACGGGGCCGTCGCCTCGCGGCGACGGAGAGGCGAGCGCATCGCAGCGATCCTCGATGGCTACGGCGTGCTTCAACGGGGCCGTCGCCTCGCGGCGACGGAGAGCGCACGTGAGACTCCCATCGGTGTCGATGAGTCCGGCGCTTCAACGGGGCCGTCGCCTCGCGGCGACGGAGAGGCGACGACCGCCTCGAAGACCTCGTCGGTCAGCTCGCTTCAACGGGGCCGTCGCCTCGCGGCGACGGAGAGCGGACGAGGGCGCACCGTCCCTTGACGCGCTCGAGAGGGGCTTCAACGGGGCCGTCGCCTCGCGGCGACGGAGAGTGTCGGGGTCGGCGTCGCCATTGGCGGACCCATCGTCCGGCTTCAACGGGGCCGTCGCCTCGCGGCGACGGAGAGGGCCGGGCGCTCGATCGTGCGGCGGGAGGGAAAGGCCGCTTCAACGGGGCCGTCGCCTCGCGGCGACGGAGAGTGCCTATCACGACAGGACGCGGCACACCGGGTGCGTCTAGCTTCAACGGGGCCGTCGCCTCGCGGCGACGGAGAGCGCGACCCGTCGGTCCTAAAGTTCCACGATGGCATGCTTCAACGGGGCCGTCGCCTCGCGGCGACGGAGAGCTTCGACGAGTGCCGCTCGGTCCACGCGTGGATCGCCGAGCTTCAACGGGGCCGTCGCCTCGCGGCGACGGAGAGTACGATGGTCTTCCGCCACCTGCTCGACGGTGCGACCGGGCTTCAACGGGGCCGTCGCCTCGCGGCGACGGAGAGGACTCCATCGTCCACCCTCCCGGACTGGTGAGGGCCTCTTGGCTTCAACGGGGCCGTCGCCTCGCGGCGACGGAGAGTCGTCGCACAAGTCGCCTGCGAGGATGTGCGCCAGCGTGTCGCTTCAACGGGGCCGTCGCCTCGCGGCGACGGAGAGAGAGTGATGCGCATGGCCCTCGACCCCGACGACAAAAAGCTTCAACGGGGCCGTCGCCTCGCGGCGACGGAGAGGTCCTGTCCGTCGCCGAAGAGGGCCGGGCGGTATCGTGGCTTCAACGGGGCCGTCGCCTCGCGGCGACGGAGAGCCCGGGACGCGCTCCTCAACGAGCTGCTAAAGGCCACCGCTTCAACGGGGCCGTCGCCTCGCGGCGACGGAGAGCGCGTTGAGATCCGCCGAGCGCGCTCGCTCGAGGTTGTTGCTTCAACGGGGCCGTCGCCTCGCGGCGACGGAGAGCATCGCGAGGAGCTCGGCGAGCTTCGCCTTCTCGTCGCTTCAACGGGGCCGTCGCCTCGCGGCGACGGAGAGGTCCAGGGCGCGGGCAGCCCGCGCCGGTGGGACATCCGGCTTCAACGGGGCCGTCGCCTCGCGGCGACGGAGAGGCCATCGTGACGCTCGCGATCGTGGGCGCCGATTCCATGCTTCAACGGGGCCGTCGCCTCGCGGCGACGGAGAGGAGCGAGGCGCAGCTCTCGAAGCTGAAGTCGGCACAGCTCTCGCTTCAACGGGGCCGTCGCCTCGCGGCGACGGAGAGCCACCCGGCAGGCCGATCCCACGTGATCCGGGGGATGCCGCTTCAACGGGGCCGTCGCCTCGCGGCGACGGAGAGTTGCCCAGGGGCGTTCGGAGTGGTCGCCGTCCCCCTCAGGCTGCTTCAACGGGGCCGTCGCCTCGCGGCGACGGAGAGGTCGCGGGGCGAGTTTCACGCGGAGGGTGTGTGATGCGAGCTTCAACGGGGCCGTCGCCTCGCGGCGACGGAGAGCAGAGCAACGCGGTCTCGACCGCGCTCACGTACACTTCGTAGCTTCAACGGGGCCGTCGCCTCGCGGCGACGGAGAGATCTCTACATCCCGTTCCATCGGCCGCGCGCGGCGGGCTCGCTTCAACGGGGCCGTCGCCTCGCGGCGACGGAGAGTCAGCCAGGTCTAGTGTTCTCATGACGACATCGGCGAGCTCGCTTCAACGGGGCCGTCGCCTCGCGGCGACGGAGAGTCGGCGCGATCGTCTCGGCCAACGCGGCCGGGTACGCGATGCTTCAACGGGGCCGTCGCCTCGCGGCGACGGAGAGTGCGCTACCTCCCCGACAACAGTCTCGAGCTGTGGAGGCTTCAACGGGGCCGTCGCCTCGCGGCGACGGAGAGGAGCTCGCGAGTGAACGTGGCGGGGCGGGCGATGCGCATGGCTTCAACGGGGCCGTCGCCTCGCGGCGACGGAGAGGTATCGGAGCGCCCGTCGGCCTCGGGTGTTCGTAGACGCTTCAACGGGGCCGTCGCCTCGCGGCGACGGAGAGCGATCGCATGGGCCTCCGCGGGCACTGCCGGGGGCGCCGGCTTCAACGGGGCCGTCGCCTCGCGGCGACGGAGAGCGCAGCCGAGCCCTCCGGCAACAGCTCCGCTACCTCCCGCTTCAACGGGGCCGTCGCCTCGCGGCGACGGAGAGGACAACTTTTCCTTCGCAAGAAAGAGAAACCTTCTTCCAGCTTCAACGGGGCCGTCGCCTCGCGGCGACGGAGAGGCGGTGATCACCGAGGGGACCAGGCGCTCGGCGTAGTGGCTTCAACGGGGCCGTCGCCTCGCGGCGACGGAGAGGACCACCGACGAGTTCCTCTCGCAGGTGCCGATGGTCGCGCTTCAACGGGGCCGTCGCCTCGCGGCGACGGAGAGCTGTTGCAGAGCGCTCCACAAGGCGAGGAGCGTGAAGCTTCAACGGGGCCGTCGCCTCGCGGCGACGGAGAGATCTTGGTGGCCGCCGGCTTGGCCTTGATGCGGAGGTCGCTTCAACGGGGCCGTCGCCTCGCGGCGACGGAGAGGACTTCGGGCGCGGGCACATTGCGGTGGGGCACGTCATCTAGCTTCAACGGGGCCGTCGCCTCGCGGCGACGGAGAGTCCTGCCCGGTCGCGATGACGTCGACCTCGCCGTCTCCCTTCGGCTTCAACGGGGCCGTCGCCTCGCGGCGACGGAGAGAGGTACCTCGCTAGCGCAAGCCATCCGAAGTTTGGGTGGCTTCAACGGGGCCGTCGCCTCGCGGCGACGGAGAGCGGTGTGGGGATCGCGAAGGGGTCGTGGCGGTCCGCTCAGCTTCAACGGGGCCGTCGCCTCGCGGCGACGGAGAGAGTTAGGAAAACGTTTTAATGAACAAGTCAATAAAAACGCTGCTTCAACGGGGCCGTCGCCTCGCGGCGACGGAGAGCGCGCGCACGGGCTCAGGCGCTCAAACGCGGACAAGCGGCTTCAACGGGGCCGTCGCCTCGCGGCGACGGAGAGACGGACGTGCGTGCGCCTGTCGTCTCGGGCAGGCAGTCGCTTCAACGGGGCCGTCGCCTCGCGGCGACGGAGAGTGTACCGCCGCCGCGACTGGAACGCCTCCAGGGCCGCCTCGCTTCAACGGGGCCGTCGCCTCGCGGCGACGGAGAGGGCGAGAGCTTCGACATGCGCGAGGAGCGCATCGCAACCGGCTTCAACGGGGCCGTCGCCTCGCGGCGACGGAGAGTTGGGATGGATACACAATCAAATCTTGGCCCAGAGTCCGTTAGCTTCAACGGGGCCGTCGCCTCGCGGCGACGGAGAGTGCTTCGCCTCGAGCTCACGGCTCAGGACACCTTCGAGCTTCAACGGGGCCGTCGCCTCGCGGCGACGGAGAGAGCCGGCTCACCGGATGACGATGACGCGCGGAGGTGATGCGTGCTTCAACGGGGCCGTCGCCTCGCGGCGACGGAGAGGATTCTTCGGTCTGACGACGTCACGACTTCCGACGAGGCGCTTCAACGGGGCCGTCGCCTCGCGGCGACGGAGAGCCTCGACGCCCTCGCCGCGAAGTCGATGGCAGACGAGGCGCTTCAACGGGGCCGTCGCCTCGCGGCGACGGAGAGGCCGAGGATGCGGCGGCGGCGGGCGCGATTGCCCACCTCGCTTCAACGGGGCCGTCGCCTCGCGGCGACGGAGAGGGACCTCGCAGGTCCCATGCAATATCAGCGGCTTACGACGCGGATCGCGAGCGGTGCCTCGCTCGCTTCGAATCTGAGTTGGCAAGGACCTGACCGTCATGCGGATCCTCACCGGATCGTCTTCGGTTTTCAAGGGCTTACGGATCCGCGAGCGGTCACCGGGTTTCCCGCGTTGATCCACCGCTCGCGTCGCCCATCACAAGATGACGGGCCCGTCGTCGGGGGGTGTGTAGCGCTTGCCGATGCTCACGATGCACCGGGCCGCGCGTCCGTCCACCGGCCCGAGGTCGATGAAGAGGATCTGGTCTTCGTGGTGGTGGAGGAGCTCCCGTAGTCTCGCTTCCATCTGCACTCGCTCCGTCGGGCTGAGGTGGCAGCGGAAGACACTGTACTGGATCCGCTCGCCGTAGCCACGGCAGGTTTCGTAGATCTGCGTGCGGCGGCGGTCGTCGGCGACGTCGTAACAGACGATGTATGCAGCGCGTGCCATCGCTTACCTCGTGACGAAGTCGGGGTAGCGGTCGAGCTCGCCGAGGAGATGTCGGCCGAGCAGGCGTGCCTGGACCTCGAGGATCCGTCGGTAGCTGATCCGGTACTCGAAGACGGGGTGCGTGACCTCGTGCGTCATGCGTCGCTCGTACGCGGCGATGAGGCGTCGGCGGCCCGCCGCCGTGAGGGAGCACCCCACCGGCGAGGTGATGAAGTCGCGCGCGCCGAGCTCGCCGTTGTTGATCGCGCTCATGACCGCGGAGTCGGCGATGAGCGGGCGGAACGGCTCCATGAGGTCGAGCGCGAGGGCGGGTCGTCCGAAGCGTGGCTCGTGGAGGAAGCCGAGGAGCGGGTCGAACCCGACGAGGTGTAGCGTGAGCGTCCAGTCCTTCGTCAGCAGCGCGTACGCGAAGGAGAGCGCCGCGTTGAGCGGGTCGCGGGGCGGGCGACGGTTGCGGCCGTCGTAGTCGAAGGCGATCGCGTCGGCGCCCTTGAGCATCCCCGTGAAGTGGCGGAAGTACGTGCGCGCGGCGGTGCCCTCGTAGCCGAGCAGGCTCGCGCGGCTGGCCGCCTCGCGCGCCTTGTGCGCCATGGACTTGAGCTCGATCAGCGCCTCGCTGGGGACGTCGGCGTGGTTGCGGCGGAGCAGCGTCCGCTGGTTCTGGATCTTGTTGCGGATGAGGCGCGCGGCGAATCGGGTCCGCCATCCCTCGCGGCGTGCGGCGTCGAACTGCGCTACGCGTAGCTCGATGTTGTTGCTGTCGTTCGTGACGGTTCGTCCGACGAACCACGCGCCGGTGGTGAAGAAGGCGATCGGGATGCCGCGCGAGAGCAGCGCCCTCATGGCCTGCGTCGAGACCTGGACGTTGCCGAAGATGCAGACCTGCGAGGTGTTGGGGATCCGCGCGTAGCTCTTGGTCCCGTCGCGCAGCTCGACGACGAGGCGCTCCTTGGAGACGCCGAGCTTCGCGCCGCTCTCCTGGACGTAGAGCGCGGCCCGGTCGTCGCGGCTCGGGTGGAGCTGCCGAACGCGCCGCGTCTCGCCCGCCTGCAGGAGGTGCACCTCGTCGGGCAGACAGAGGCCCGCGAGCGAGCACCCGCGGCACTTCGGGTCGTCGCGCAGCGGCGGCGGCACGCACGCCGTCGACGTGACCTCTCGCAGGCGCGTCATGGCGGCCTTCGTGGCGGCGATGAGCTCGTCGTCGATCGCGATGGCGACCTTCTCGCGCGATCCGGAGTACCAGATCCACGCCTCCTCGCACGTGTAGCCGTGGTCGCGCAGCAACAGCACCTGCGCGCAGAGCTGCGCGCGCTCCGGGAGCCACGCGCCCGCGGCGGCGTCAGGGTGCGTGGGGCGCTTGCCTCGTTTGTACTCGACCGGCGCGACGCGCCCGTGCTCGTCGGCCTCCACGATGTCGACCTTGGCCGTCAGACCGAGCGACTCGGAGGTCAGCCACACGGACCGCGCGATCCAGCCCGCCTCCTCCTCGGGGGATTTGGGCGGCTCGGCCTTGGCGTCGACCTTGCGATGGGTCCCGACTCGGCCGTCTACGGTGTAGTAGTTGTCGGCGAACTCTCCCTGCGCCCACTCGAGGTAGGCGAGGCGCTCGCAGTAGAGCACCTCGTTGACCATCCGCGCGGGCACGATGTCGGGTGGCGCGCCGAGGATGGGGAGTGAGCGGTTGTCGGTCGGAGCGGCGTCAGGAGTCAGGGGCGTGCGATCGTCGTCGTGCATGGGCCCTCCTTTGGCGGGATCGGACGGCGAGCGGAGCGCTCGACTGACGGCGCGTTCGAGTTACGCCGACCAACGCGAGCGAGGCGAGC
This sequence comes from Myxococcales bacterium, assembly GCA_019637115.1. Lineage (GTDB taxonomy): Bacteria > Myxococcota_A > Polyangia > Polyangiales > Houyiibacteriaceae > JACKEH01. The sequence continues at coordinate 9,511 of JAHBWH010000181.1, forward strand.
GCCCGATGGGGTCGCTCGCCTCGCTCACGTGTCCGCTGTGTCCAGCGTCTGTGTTGTCGTGTCTCCGCCGTGTCGTCTCCGCCCTGCCTGCGGTGTCAGCGTGCCCGTGGCGTCAGCAGCGTCCGCGGCGTCAGCAGCGTCAGCAGCGTCAGCACCGTCCGCGGCGTCAGCGGCCCGCGACCCGGAAGAGGCCCAGTCCGAAGTGGGCGCCGAACCCGAGCGCGAGGGGGCCACGGACGGGCTCGTCGAACTCGATCTCGTAGCCGTAGCCCTGCGGCACGGCGGGTTTGCGGTTCTTGCGCCACCGCCGGAACTCGAGCCAGCGGAGCGTGCGGGCGTTGCGTTGTTGGAGCGCGGGGACGCTCCGGATCGCGCGGACGCTCGGGACCTGGCCGTTGGCCCGGCGGAGATCCAGCTCGCGGCGGAGCTGGGCCTCGGGGCCGTCGACGAGCCCCGTCTTCCTCGGCTTGGGGTGGCGGGGGAGCAAGAAGGGCGTGGCCGACGTCCACACGCGCGCGCCTTCGCGGCCATCGCCGACGATGGGCAGCGTCGACATGATGTCGAGCGGGCCGACCTCGAGGAGGTGGGTCTCGACGACATCCTCCCGCGGCCGACGGACCTTTCGCACCGCGCCGATCGCGTCGAGGTCTTCGGCCGAGAAGCCCTCCTCTGCGTAGATCAGGCAGTGGCGGAGGAAGCCATCGCCGTCGAGATCGAAGGGGAGGAAGTGTGCGTGGGTGTGACCGTCGACGCGTGGGCGCTCGTCGACGCGCCCGGTGAGCGTCGGGCTCTCTCCTGCCCTGCTCAGCACCGCGCGGCGGATCGCTTCGGCGATCTCGACGGTGTCGAGGACGCGCGGCTGCGCGCCCGCCTCCAGCGCCAAGAGCACCGCGGTGGCTTCGACCTTCCGCGGACGGGGCCGCGGCCGGCTGACGGGCGGCCCGATGAAGTAGCGGAGCCAGTGGGTGTCGGGTGGGAGGTCGGCGCCCTTCTTGCGGAGCTCGGCCGTGTCGGTCGCGAGCACGGCTCGGACGTCCTTCGCGTCGCGGCGAATGGCGAGGAGCGGGATGGGCGTCCCCTCGCCTTCACCCGGGCCGATCGCGCCGGCGACCGCCTCGGTGCTCACCGTCGCGTCGCACCACGACTCCGCGCGACCGAGGTACGTGAGGCGGCGCGCGAGCTCTTCCAAGAGCGCGAGCTCGTCGCCCTCTAGCTCGAGGTCGGGCCACTGCATCACCAGCGGCGCGGGCGCTTCGCCATCCACGGCGACGAAGGAGTCGAGCACCTTCACTCGGCTGTCCGGCTTGCCCGAGCCGTCCGGCGTGTAGTGCCGGGTGTGGCCCGTGGTGTAGTCCGGGATCCGATACTCCGGAGGCGCCGCGAGCTTGCGAAAGAGGTGCTCGACGAGCGCGCCCTCGGGCTTCGGGTCGCAGTCGAGGCTCCGGGCGTAGAGCGCGCGCAGGACGCGCAGCGGGGCTGGCGGCCAGTCGACTACGCCCTCGTTCACGTGGTGGCCCCAGGCGGTCGCGTGATAGCGGCCGGCCGGGAACCGGAGGTGTAGGCCCACCGCCATGTCAGCTCTTCTTCTTGTACGTCACCTCGGTGACGGAGGGGCTGGCCAGGTGGCCCGCCTTCGAGCACGCCGCGATCGCCGCCTTCACGGCGTCCGCGAGCGCGTCGTAGGCGGGCAGCTCGAAGGTCTCCGGCCGGGCCTTCGCGACGTCGGCGAGCTCGAAGTCGCAGGCGGTCCGCAGGCGCATGGATCCGTCGAGGAACGCGCGGATCTTGAACAGCGAGAGCAACACGACCAGCGCCGCGCCCTCCGGCGGGAGGCGCAGCCCTCGGATGCCGGCCAGGTCGACGTTGAACGAGGCGAAGATGCGCCCGGCGGTGTACTCGCTGCGGTGGTAGGGCACGTTGCCGAAGCCCTCGGCGGCGCCGCCCGCGTCCTTGCCCGATGCGTCGTTGCGGTCGACCTTCACACCGCCGCTCGCGACGACCTCGACGTTCTCGGCCTCGATGAAGCTCGAGAGCATTCGCTCGAGCCGCGCCGTCCCGGGCTTGATCAAGGACATGAACGCGCCGTGGACGATCGACCCAGGGTCGAAGCGCAGGAGCGCGCGCGCGAACTTCGGGCGATCGACCGTGCCTTCACCGAGCCCGGCGTGGTCCTTGAAGGCCGCCTCGAAGCCCTTGTCGCCCAGCACGTAGGGCGAGTTCAGACGATGGGCTTCGAGGATCGAGCTCGTCTTCACGTCGCCCACGACCGAGACGTAGGGCAGGCCCGTGAGCGGCTCGACGAGCGCGCCGGTCTCGTCGCTCCAGCAGACGGACTCGAGCCGGTTGGCCATCGACTGCGGCGACTCTACGAGGAGGCGGTCGCCGCCGGTCACGGGGTCTTTGAACAACGCCGCGCCGAGATCGGGGAAGCCCGTCGGCTGGAAGCGACTGCCCGAGACAGGGCGGAGGTTCACCTCGTAGAGGATCCGCGGCTGGCGGCTGGCGAGGAGGGTCGAGACGAGCGTGCTGGGGTCGGTCATGGGGTCTCCGAGGCGTTCTGGGATTGGGTGCTTGGGAACGAAGGGAGGAGCTCCGACGTGAACCACCGGAGGAGCTCGCGAGACAGCGGCAAGGCGAGGGACGCCGCCAGGCGGCGGCGCTCGCCCCGGGGCCCGAGCCGCGTGGGCGTGATCGGGCGCGCGGCGCCAGCGGCGGCGCGGAGCACGTGGGCTGCGCGGCGAATCAGGAGCTCCGGGTTGTCGGCGCGGTAGGCGTGCACGACCTCGAGCGCGGGCCGGGTGGGCACCCAGCGGTTCCGTCCGGAGCCGTCGCGGGGAAGCGCTCCCTCGACGCCGAGGCGGGCCAGCATCCACGTGCGCGAGAGCTCGGGCGAGCGGCCACCGCGCGGAGCGGCGATGCGCCGTGCGATGGTCTCGGCGTCGAGGGACGAGAAGAGCCAGAGCAGGTCGAGGGCGCGCTCATCCTCGAGGTCTCCTCGTTGAAGGGCGAGCAACGTGTCCGCGCCGATCGGCGCCCGCGCCTCCATCGGTCGAGCCGGCTCGGCGCCCGGTTGCGGATCTCGATGCTCGAGGAGGCGACGATCCAGCAAGGCCTCGAGCAAAGCGAGCAGATCGAGTCGGGCGGCCTCGCGTGCCATGAGGCGCGCGTTCGAGTGTTCTCGCCACAGGTAGGACGCGAGCGGCCCGTAACCGGCCTTCGCAGAGAGGGTCGCGAGGGAGGCGGCGACGAGGAGCTCGTCGCTCCGGTCGGCGTCGTCGAGCCACTCGCCGTCCGAGTCGTCCAGCACGAAGCGCCGCAGGGTGGTGTCGGCGGGGAGCCCCTTCGCCTCTTCTCGTCGAAGGCGACCGATCGCGGCGAGGAGGGCGGTGATGCTGCCGGGGTCGTGACCTCGTCGCGCGACGTCGAGCACGGCGCCCTCGAAGCCCCGCCACGCCGAGGAGAACCGCGCCGGGACGTTCTTCTTGTTGGCGAGCTGGCGGAACGATTGCAGGTAGGGATCGAGGCGGCGGAGCCGGTCGAGAGGCTTCGACTTGCCGCTCGCGAAGGTGCCGACGTGGATCGCGATGTTCGACTGGCCCGCGCGCTCCACGATGGCGAAGCGCAGGAAGCGGTGGACGCCGCGGGTCGCGGCGAGGCCGCCGACGGCGCGCGCATAGTCGAGGCCCGAGCTCGCGCGGCGGCGGCCGACCTGGGCGCGCGCCTCTCCGAAGAGCTGGTGGGTCTCGCGGTAGGTCAACGCGCTGTCCCAGGCGGGCAGCCAGAGCTCGTCCTTGCCCTTCTCGACGTCGGCCGCCGTGCCGTACCCGGCGTCGACGCGCTCTGCATGGAAGGGGAAGGCGGCGCGCGCGCGGCCGTGCGAGCCGAGGCGGCGCGTGCTCGCGCCTGCAAAGAGCAACGTGCCTTCCACCGCCCAGAGGAAGAGCCAAGGGTTGAGCTGCTCGTCGGCAGAGAAGCTCTTGGTGCCCGACACGCCGTTGGGTGCGCTGCGCGACGAGGGCGCGAGCTGCCCGGCGGTGTCGCCGAGCATCCCTTCGACGGGCTGGCCCAGCAGCCCTCGGAGGAGCTGCGTCGACCACGCCGCCGCCCCCTTCGGGCGCTTCATCAGGTTGCCCTGGAAGCCCACGACGTTGCAGAGGTGGAGCATGTAGTTGTTGCCGAGGTCGAGGCGGCCGTCGTTCCCGCCGCTCCCCAGCAGAGCCAGATACTTCGGCTCGGGCGGGCCGTCGGCGCTGGGCTCGACGACCGTGGCGGCGTCGAGCCAGGGCAGCCAATCGTCGGGCGCCTCCGAGCGGAGCCGCGCGAGGAGCTCGGGCTTGCGCGCCTTCTGCTCTTTGTCGGGAGCGTCCGCGTAGCCCCACGCGGACAGCTTCTCCGAGAGCCACTCGAGCACGACGCGGTATCCATCGAGCCGCGGGTCGGTCGTCGCGAGCACCATCTCGACGCCATGCCGCTTCACCTTGTCGGTGCACGCGACCGCCTTGCTGCTGCCATGGAAACCCGCGCCGCGGTTCCAAGGCGACGCGATCGGCGACGGCCGCCACTCGTGCATCACCCACTCGACCCACGCTTCAGCGTCGAGCTCGGAGGTGATGCGCGGGACGCCGTAGCGAAACGACAGGGTCGCCTCTGGATCGCGCTGGGTCGCGATCGCGCGGAAGATACCGAGGGCCGCGAGATATTGCGCGAGCACTGGCTCGCCGAGCCCTTCGAGTTCGATCTCAGGCATGTCGTACCTCCTCCAGGCGTGACGAGGGCTGCTCGCTCGCGCGCCAGTCCGCGATGCGGACGAGCGCCTCCAAGTACGCGAGCCGGAACGGACCGAGCTCCTCGAGCAGGCGCACGACCCGATCGGTCCAGCTCGCGCCGTGGTCGCCGCGTCCGAGCGCCGCGACCCCGAGCGGCAACGGCGGCGCCTCCGGTGTCGGACCCGTGGGCGTATCGACCGACGGGACCGCGTCGGTCGCGCGCACGCCGCGCAGCTGGCCTTCGGGCTCGAGCTCCTGCCATTGGAGCGGCCGCAGCGACACGCGGACCTTCCCGTGGTGTGCGGCGACGAGGTACGCGACGAGGTCCGGACGCGCGGCGCGAACGGCGAGCAGCGCGCTCACGAGCTCATGCCGGAACCCGCGCGTCCCGTACCGCTCGAACGAGGGGGCCTTCGCGAGCAGCGGCCCGTCGAGGCGGCGCGCAGCGGTCTGGAAGACGGGGTGCGCCTTGCCCGCGTCGTGCCATCCCGCCGCCTCGGTGACATGCGCGGCGAGGTCGGGGCCGAGGATGCCGATGGCCTCGACCAATCGGGTGGCCTCGCGGGCCGCATCGGCGAGGTGCACGTCGAGCGCGACGTACCCGGCCTCGGATCGAGGATCACGGCTGTACGCCTCGAGCGCCTCGCCGACGTCGCTGACGGGCGGGGTCGCCTGGTTCGCCTTGGCCGTCCAGCCGAGCTGCGGGTCGTAGCCTCCGACTCGGCCGTCGATGAGGTAGGTCTGGCCGGCGGAGATGAAGCCGGGCGCGCTCCCCGACGCGATGAGGTGCGCCCGATTCCACCGGCCCTCGAAGGTATCCCACTGCCAGACGCGACGCGGGGTCGGCAGCTTCTTCACGAAGTCGCGGAACGCGTCCAGCGCGACGCTGCACAGCTCGTTGGGGTGCGGCGCGGCGTCACCCAGGTGAGGCGCGTCGTCGATCGCCCGCCAGTAGACCTGCACGTCCGCGCCGCCCTCCCCTCGCACCCACCGCGAGATGTCGACGAAGTTCCCGTCGAGGTCGGGGTCGGTGTCGAAGAGCCCGAGGACGTCGCGGCGGCGCGGCACGTCGGTGGGGAGCCATGGGTGCTCGCCCTTCGGGAGCTCGTCGATGCGCGCGTTCGAGAGCGATTCGAGTCGGCCTCGTGCCTCCGCGAGCAGCGCGGGGTCGTAGGGGGCCGCGTTGCTCTTCTTGGTCTCGTCGAGGTCGACCCAAAAGATGTCGCCGCGCTCGCGCTCGCCTCGTCGGTTGCAACGCCCGAAGCGCTGCACGAGCGAGGGCCACGGCGCGAGGTCCGTCACGAGACGGTGGGCGTCGAGGTCGACCCCCGCCTCGATCGTCTGCGTGGCGACGACGACGCGACCGCCTGGAGGGAGCTCGTCTTGGAGGCGCGCTTCGTTGGCCGCGCGCTCGGCAGGGCGGAACCGCGAGTGGATGAGGACGAGCTCGGCGTCGGGGAGCTCGCTTCGGAGTCGACGCGCGAGCTCTTGCGCGCGCGCGACGCGGTTGACGACGACGAGCGTCAACGTGCCGGGCGCGTGTTGCTGCGCGATCCAAGGCGCAAGCTGCTTCGCGTCCGACTCGGGCGCCTTGCTCAACGGTTTGCTCGCCGTGGTGCGCTGGGCGAGCGAGGGTTGGGACCAGTCCTGCGGCTCCAGCGCCAGGTGGCCGTCCTCGAGGCCGCCCGGTGCGTCGGGGACTTCGAGCCACTCGGGCTGGATCGTCGCCGACATGAAGGTGGTGCCGACGGGACCGAACGCGCCGAACGCAGACCGCATCCCATCGAGCTGGGCGGCGGTCCGTAGGCCGGGCCCCATGAGCTGGACCTCGTCGAGGACCCACCAGGCGTCGTTGTTGAGGAGGCCGAAGGGGACGGCCCACCGGAAGCGACTCATCGCGTAGCCGCGGTTGAGCGCGCGGGAGAGCAGCTGATCTTGGGTGCCGACGATGATGGTGTCGCGGTCGGGCGTGCCCTCCCACGCTTCGTCGATCGCGCCACCTCGGAGGGCGTGCACACCCACGTCCAGCGCGAGCCGCTCGATCCAACGCTCAGCCTCGCCGCGCACTTGGTCGACGAGGACGCGCATCGGGAGGCAGTAGACCAGCCGGCGAGGTGTCCGAGCCGTGAGGGCGTCTCCTCGGAAGCGCCGGTGCCAGAGCCAACCGAGGATGATCGCCGCCGTCTTTCCGGCGCCTGTGGGGGCTTCCAACATCGTGGGGAGCTGGGCAGCCACCGCGACCCGCTCCTGGTACGGGAAGGGCGCGTACGAGGTCGCGCGGCGGAAGAAGTCGGCGTAGGTCATTCAGCCTCCAGGGCAGGTGACGGAGGGCGAGGCACCGAACTGACGTCCACGGCGGCGATTCCCTCCCGAGGAGCGACCATCGCGGATTTTTCCAGCGAGCGCCTCCCCCATATGGGGTAGGTCGGGGCGGGAGGCGTCGTTGGGTGGGTCGCCGCGGCGAGACCACTGGTCTTGGCTCACCCCCGACTCGTCTCCTGCGCCGCCCTCGCGCTAGGCTAGGCTCCTGATGGACCCGCGCCAGACACGCGACGAGCTACAGGCGCTCGTTCGCGCGCTCAGCGACGACCAAGTCGAGACCGTCAAACTCTTCGTTCAGGTGCTCTTGGACCCGGGCGGACCGAACCAGGTCGTCCGCTACATTCGGACGATGAGCGAGCACGACGGCCGGATCCTCGAGGACTTGGCTCAGACTGACGTCGAGCTCGGTCCACCGGTCGTGCTCGCCGATGATGACGATTGAGCCGGGGGCCAATGTGAACCCCGACGCGAGGCGCTTGGTGGGGTTCGGTTCTGACCCTTCGTTGCGGGTCCCACCGATCGCGCCGACGCTGCGTGAAGACTGCTCGCAGGAAGCTACGGCGTCCGCGCGACGAGCGCTCCGAGCCCGCCGCGTCGTGCTTCGCATTGCCCGACGTCCACATGGGCTGAGTGGCAGCCCAACATCACACACTTGACATCCGTTCAGTGCCACGCTAAAGACGATGTTGGCTGGATTCGATGCGGGGACACTACGACCAGCAGCTCGTCCACCGGATGAGCGCCGACCTGACGCTCGAGGATCTCGAGGGCGCGGACGAGGAGCTCTTCCGGCTCTCGCGTGGGCTCGGGCGGCTGCGTCTGCAGGTTGGCCTCGCGCTCGCCGCGCTCGGGCGTCAGCACCGCGAGCTCGGGTTCCGGACACTCGACGCCTACGCCAAGGAGCGCGTTTCACGTTCGGGGCGCTGGGCGGGCG
>JAHBWH010000182.1 GCA_019637115.1 Myxococcales bacterium
GAATCGCCGCCACGACGTCGCCCGCGCGAACATCCTGCCGCGCGTGCCGCGCATGCAACACCGCCTGGACGCGCGCTTCCCGGGCTTCACCGTGCTCGGCTACGACATGCCCGCCCGCGAGGTCGAGCACGGCGACGTCATCCGGATGACGTTCTACTACCGCGTGGACGCACGCATCGAGGACGACCTCTTCTTCTACGTCGACCTCCGAGGTCCAGGCCACGTCCAGATCCCGCAGTTCCACGCGCACCACTACCCGCTCAACGGGAGCTACCGCACCGACGAGTGGATCCCGGGCCAGATCATCCGCGATCCGGTCGAGATCGTGGTCTCGGAGCAGGTCCCGCGGGGCACGCGCTTCGACGCGACCTTGACCGTGCTGCGCGACCGCCGGCTGCCGCTCACCTTCGTGCGCGAGGGTCAGAGCGAGACGACGCTCCCGCTCGGCCACGTCGAGACGCGCTGAGCGAAGTGAACATGGACGCGGACGCGGACTCGGACCTCCCCCCGATTCGTGCGAACCTCGCCCGCGGATGCCGCGACCCCGGACCCTCGACGAGCAGGCGCGCCTCGTATGCGCGGGCGACCCGCGCCCGCTCCTCGACGCGCTCGCCCAAGAGACGCGCGTGAGCCGTCGGCGCTTCCTCCTCCACGTGCTGGAGCGCCTCCTCGCGTGGGCCGACCCCGGGACGCTCGACGACGCCACCCGTGAGGCCGCGATCGCCGCTGGGCTGGGCCAAGACGCCGTCGCCGCGCCCCCTGCCGCCCCCACGCACGCGGTGCTCGTCCCCTTCGTCGCGCCCGGCTCGCACGCCTTCGTGCGCACGCTCTTCGTCACCTACCGTCCCTACGGGGGCGAGGACGAGCTCGAGCTCAGCGCGACCAGCCGCGCCGCCGTGAGCCGCGCGATCGCCGCCGCCGCCGCTCGGCTTGGGCGCTCGATGGGGGGCGGCGCCGACGGCCACGTCCTGGCCGCGGCGCAGCCCGACGTCTTCCGCGGCCTGCGCGTCGAGGGCGCGTCGCTGGCCGCCGCCGCGTTCGTGAGCGCGACGAGCCTCTGGACCCGGCGCGCCGTCCGCGCCGGGACCGCGATCACGGGCGCGCTCGCGGCGGGCGGCGCCGTCGCGTCGGTCGGCGAGGTCGCGTCGAAGCTCACGGCGGCGCGGAGCGCTCCACGCGTGCGGCGGCTCGTGATGCCGGCCCACGATCGAGACGCGCTCGGCACGACGCGACGCGCCGGAGAGCCGGCGGCGCTCGAGGTCTTGGGGGTCCGAAACGTCGACGAGCTCCTCCGCGAGACCCTCGAGGCGAGCGCGCGCCCAGCGCCCTCCCTCGACTCGCGCGTACGAGCCGCCGACCGCGCTTTCCGCGGCGGCTGGCAGCGGTGGCAGTGGCCGGGGCTCCGCGCAGAGCTCGAGCCGCTCCTCGCAGAGGCGCTCGCGCAGAGCCCCGCCCAGCGCCCGGATCTCGTCGTCGAGCTCGGCGCGATGCTCGCGGCGGTGCTCCGCCACGTCGGCGAGACCGACGCGAGCCTATCGCTGGTCGCGCGCGCCGAGGCCGTGCGTGACGCCGACTCCGAGGGTGTCCCCGACGCGCCGCTCGCGAAGCTCGCGCGCCAGAAGGCGATGAGCCTGCGACAACGCGGCGACTTCCGCGAAGCCACCCTCGCCGCGCGCGAGTCGATCGCCGCCGCCAAGCACGGTCGGCTCCGCGGCGAGCTCATCCCCTCGCACGGGACGGCGGGGCTCGTCGCGCTCTCGCGCGGCGACGTCCGCGCCGCCACCCGACACCACCACGCCGCCCTCGAGCTCGCGCGGCGGCACACGCCCGCGAGCGCGCCGCGCGCGGCGTCGTACCTGGTCGAGGCGCTGGGCCACGCGGGCCGGCTCGACGACGCGGCGCGGGTCTTCGACGAGGCGCAGCAGGACATCGCCGCGCACACGAGCAGCGCAGCGCGCGGCCCTCGGGAGGCGTGGCTCCGCACCTCGTTCGCGGGCGCGTTGCTGAGGGCGGGCGACGCCGAGGGGGCCCGGAGCACCCTCGACCACCTTGCGGTCCGCGAGGCGATCGCGACCGAGCCCTTCCCGGGCCTCCAAGCCCGACGTTGGCTCGGGCTCGCGCTCTGCCGCGCCGGCCGCGTGGAAGACGGCCTGACCTGGCTCGCGCACTCACCGAGCGCCTACGGCCGGCTGCTCGCGGGTCACGCGCTCGCGCTCGCCCATCAGAACGTGCTGCACGAGGCGCGCTCGCGGCTCGGGCTCGAGGTGTTGGACGACGACGCCCGCGCCCGCGCCCTCGACGCGCTGCACTTCGTCCCGACGGCGCGCTGGCTGCGACCTTACGCGGATCGCTGCGCCGAGGTGCTCCGCGGTCGAGCGCGGGGCCGCGCCTTCCGAGCCGAGCTCGCGGAGACGCTCGACGCGTTGCTCGACGCGTGCGAGCGGCTCGGTTAGCGATCCGTTGGAGGGTGGGCGCTCAGGAACCGCGGATCGTCACAGACCCGACGATCAGGGCCCCTTCAGGCTGAAGTTCCACACGAACGTCCGCTCGCCGAGGCGGATCCGGAGCGCCAGCTCTCCGCGGACGGATCGCTCGAGCCGCCCGAGCCAATAGCCTGGGGCGATGTCCTCCGTGGTCACGCCCACGGCCTCTCCGCGGATCGCCTCCGCCGCCGACGCGTAGAGCGCGAGCCGTCGCGGGGATGGCCGCGCGAAGAGCACCGCCTCGAGCCCGGCCTCGTGCGCACCGAGCGAGACCCCCTCCTGCGGATCCCTCATCGCCCGCCCGCTCGCGGCCGCGATCGGGATCGGCGCGAGCGCGACCTCCTCCGCCACCCCAGCCTCCTCCGCGAGGACGCGCAGGGTCGCGCGCCGCCGAGGGTCCGCGAGCACCCACCCCGCGCAGGTCGCGGCCGCGATCGGATCGAGCGCGCCCTCGACGAGGGCGCGGAGCCGACGGGGCGTCGGCGCGCGCAGGTCGGCGGGGGTCGGCGGCAAGGTGGCGGGGTCGGCGGACGGCTCGCGCAGGAGCGCGATCGCGACCGCGACGACCCGCGCCTCGAGGCCGTCGCTCGGCGCCCCAGGCGCGAGCGCCCTGCGGACACGCTCCCGCTCGGCCAGCGGTCGCGACGCGAGCCGGCCGAGCGCGGCGTCGGCGACCACCCAACCCGCCAGCCCAGCGAGATCCGTGTCGCCCCGCGTCGCCCTCGCGACGAGATCCGCCCATCGTGCTCGAGCGTCAGCCATCGGTGCTCCCTGGTCGCGTCTTCGAGCCTCGACGCGCGGCTCGGCCAGCGCTCCGAGGGTCGCTGGCTTCGTCGAGCGATCGGGCGGACGGGTCGGCATACTGAACGGACGTGCGGTCCTCGCGCGGACTGACGCCGGAGCCGTCCTCTCTCGTCGCGGCGGCCTTTCGGCGGCTCGGGCGAGCCTTCCCGGTGTCCGCGCGGCGAGCGTCCAGGAGCACGGCGAGGAGCTCGCGGGCGATCGCCTCGACGGGCTCCGAGAGCCCCTCTGCGCGCCCCTCCTCGAGCAGCCCGTCGAGGAAGGGCAGCAGCACCCGCTCCCGGCCGCGCTCCACCCATTTGTAGAGCGCGGCGTCGCTGGGCACGTCCTCTCCTTGCGCGATCAGCGCGGACCGGATGTCGGGCGCGGCGAGCCCTTCGACGTGTCGAAGCCACGCGACCTCCGCGCGGCGACGGGCGTTCGCGCGCTCGGGCGGCTTGGAGAAGGTCGCGTCGAGGTGGGCGTCGAGGAGATCGAAGAACTCGTCTCGGGCCGCCGTCATGCGCTCGACGTGGTCGTCGAGCACGAGACTCGGCGAGGGACCCTCCTCGACGCGCGAGGGGTCACGAAGCTTTGGCTTCTTCCGCCAGAGATCGGTCTGAGCGTTCTCGTAGACCGTGCGCACCCAGCGCTCCGCGCTCCTCGGGGAGTCCGCGCGACAGCGAGGCGCCGAGCGGAAGACCTTCAGAAGCGTCTCTTGCCGCGCATCCGCGTGCAGGGGATCGCCACCGAAGCGCGCGTCGAGCCAGCGGCTGAGCGAGCGCAGCGCCACGTGGCACTCGCGCTCGCTCGCCTCGCCTCGGAGGGCACGGATGGCGTTCCACGGGGCGCTCACCGGGCGAGGGTCGTCGGCACCCGCGCCCGAGGTCAAGCGCGCGCGCTTGCGTCCACGCCAATGACGATCACCTCTTCACGCGGCTCACGGCGGGGGAGCACGCGGACTCGGACTCGGACTCGAACGCGAACGCGGCCGGCTCAGAGCTGTCGCCACATCCCGAGGTAGCGGAGCATCACGAGCCGCGCGTAGAGCAAGCTGACGAGCACGTTGTCGTGCACCGCGCGGAAGTGGCTGACGCCGCCCTCGGCCTCGGAGAGGTAGCGGACCTGCGTGTCCACGTGGATGACGGGGCAGCCCTCCCAGACGAGCCGCACCGCGACCTCCGGGTCGAAGTCCATCCGATCGCCGCAGCGGTCGATGACGCGGAGCGCGAGCTCGACCGGGTAGACGCGGAAGCCACACATCGGGTCGGCGATCCGCCCCGAGTCGAGGAGCGTCGCGGCGGACGTCCAGAAGATCGCGATGTTCCGGAGCGCGCGGCGGTGGCCCGGCGCGCTCTCGTCGAAGACCGGGCGCCCGAGCACGAGCGCGCCTGGCGCGACGCGCGCTGCGTCGAGCAGTCGCGGGATGTCCTCGATGGCGTGCTGCCCGTCGGCGTCGACCTGCACCGCGTGAGAGAAGCCGAGCGCGTGGGCGCGCCGGAGGCCGTCCTTGACCGCGGCCCCTTTGCCGCCGTTCATCGGGCGCTCGACGAGCACCACGTCGCGCTCCTTCGCCAGGCGGGCGAGCGCGCGCTTGGCGGGGGGACCGCCGCCGTCGTCGACGACGATCACGACGCCGGGATACCCCGCCGCCCGGAGCGCGGCGGCGGCGCGCAGCGTCACGGCCTCGATGGTCGAGGGGTTGTCGAAGGTCGGGATGACGACGCACGGTCGAAACGCCGCCAGCGCGAGCGCGCGGCTCTGCGCCGAGCGCCCGCGCGCCTCGAGTCGACGCGCGGCTCCCACGGACCTTTGGCCGTTCACGCGGTCGGCTCGTGTCAGCGGCTGGCCGCGACGTGCGCGGCGAGCGACCTCACGTTGCGGAAGACCTCGCGCGTGTTCTCGTCCTCGGCCTTGATCTTCACGCCGTATTTCTTGTCGATGGCGATCGCGAGCTCGAGCGCGTCGATCGAGTCGAGCCCGAGGCCCTCGACGAAGAGGGGCGCGTCGGACGAGATGTCCGCCGCGGAGACATCGTCGAGCATGAGCGCGTCCACGATCAGCTGCTTGATCTCTAGCTCCAATGATTCGCTCATCGTTCCGTCCGTTCGGGTCCACGCGTGCCCGCGCTGCGACTCCCTGTACGACGCAGCGCGGGTGGTTTCAAGGGTCGTCGACCCGCCGTTTGCGCGATGTCTCGCCCGGCAGGGACCGGTCGAGCCGCGAGCGCGGGGCCCGCCCTCAGCGGGCCATCTGGCGGAGCACGTATTGGAGGATGCCGCCGTGGCGGAAGTACGCGATCTCCGTCGAGTTATCGAGGCGCGTGCGGACCTGGAAGCGCTTGCCCGTGTCGGTGCTCACCTCGAGCTGGCCGAGCGGCTTCAGCTCACCCTCCACGCCGTGGATGGTGAACGCCTCCTCACCCGTGAGGCCGAGGCTCGTCGGGCTCTCCCCCGCGAGAAACTCCAGCGGCAGGACGCCCATCCCGATGAGGTTCGAGCGGTGGATCCGCTCGAAGCTCTGCGCGATGACGGCGTTGACGCCGAGGAGGAAGACACCCTTCGCGGCCCAATCGCGGCTCGATCCGGTGCCGTACTCGGCGCCCGCGATCACGATGAGCGGCACCCCGTCGGCCTGGTAGCGGAGCGAGGCGTCGTAGATGCTCATCTGCTCGCCGCTCGGGACGTGCTTGGTGACGCCACCCTCCGTACCCGGGACGAGGAGGTTGCGCAGGCGGATGTTCGCGAAGGTCCCGCGCGTCATGACCTCGTGGTTGCCGCGGCGGCTGCCATAGCTGTTGAAGTCGCGCGGGCTGACGCCGTGCTCTTCGAGGTAACGCGCCGCGGGGCTGGTCTTGGCGATGGAGCCGGCCGGCGAGATGTGGTCGGTCGTGACCGAGTCGCCGAGCATGGCGAGCACGCGGGCCCCCGCGAGCGCCTTCGGCGCCGGCACCTCCGGCCCGACGCCGTCGAAGAACGAGGGGCGCCGGATGTAGGTCGACTTCTCGTCCCAGGTGTAGGTGCTGCCCTCGGGCACCACGACGTCCCGCCACTGCTCGGGTCCGACGAAGACCTCGCCGTAGCGCGACGCGAACTGCTCCTTCGCGACCGCCGTGCGGATGGTGTCCTGGAGCTCTTGGTTGCTCGGCCAGATGTCGCGGAGGAAGACCGGCTTGCCGTCCGAGCCCTCGCCGATCGGATCGGTCGCGAAGTCGATGTCGACCGTGCCGGCGAGAGCGTAGGCGACGCAGAGCGGCGGCGACGCGAGGTAGTTGAGCCGCGTGTGGGGGCTGACGCGCCCCTCGAAGTTGCGGTTGCCGCTAAGCACGGCGCTGACGACGAGCTTGTTGTCGTCGATGGCCTTGGCGATCGCCGGATCCAGCGGGCCGCTGTTGCCGATGCAGGTCGTGCAGCCGTAGCCGACGAGGTGGAAGCGGAGCGCCTCGAGGTCGCCGAGCACGTCAGCGGCCTTCAGGTACTCGGTCACGACCTGGGAGCCAGGCGCGAGGCTCGTCTTCACCCACGGCTTGACCATGAGGCCCTTCGCGCGCGCCTTCTTCGCGACGAGGCCCGCGCCGAGCATGACCGAGGGGTTCGAGGTGTTGGTGCAGCTGGTGATGGCCGCGATCACCACGGCGCCGTCCTTCAGATCGAAGGACTCCTTCGGCTGCCCTTCGCGCTCGAGGTCGACGCGGCCGGTGCCGCTCGCCGACACGCCGAGGCTCTGGCGGACGCCCTCCATGGACTTCTGCGCCGAGCGCTTCATCTCGGTCAGCGGCACTCGATCCTGCGGGCGGAAGGGGCCCGCGAGGGAGGGCACGACGTCGCCGAGGTCGAGCTCGAGGGTGTCGGTGAAACGCGGCTCCGGCGCGTCGGCGGTGTGGAAGAGCCCCTGCTCCTTCAGGACTCGCTCGACGAGCGCGACGTGCGCCTCGTCGCGGTTCGAGAAGCGCAGGTAATTGAGCGTCTCGGCGTCGACGGGGAAGAAGCCCATCGTCGCCCCGTACTCGGGCGCCATGTTCGCGACGGTCGCGCGGTCGGTCAGCGAGAGCTGCTCCATCCCGGGCCCGAAGAACTCGACGAACTTGCCCACCACCCCGCGCTTGCGGAGCGCCTCGGTGATCGTGAGGACGAGATCCGTCGCGGTCGCCCCCTCGCGGAGCTTGCCCGTGAGCCGGAAGCCGATGACCTGCGGGACCATCATCGCGATCGGCTGACCGAGCATCGCCGCCTCGGCCTCGATGCCGCCGACGCCCCAGCCGAGCACGCCGAGGCCGTTGATCATCGTCGTGTGCGAGTCCGTGCCGACGAGGCTGTCGGGGTAGGCGTGCACGAGCCCGCCCTCTTCGCGCGTGAACACGACGCTCGCGAGGTACTCGAGGTTCACCTGGTGGACGATGCCCGTGCCCGGGGGCACGACCCGCATGTTCTCGAACGCCTTCTGGCCCCACTTCAGGAACTGGTAGCGCTCCTGGTTGCGCGCGAACTCGAGCTTCACGTTCTCTTCGAACGAGCGGAGCACGCCGTAGGAGTCCACCTGAACCGAGTGGTCGATGACGAGGTCGACCGGCTGGAGCGGGTTGATGCGCGCCGGATCTCCCCCCATCGCCGCAAAGGCCTCGCGCATGGCCGCGAGGTCGACGACCGCCGGCACGCCCGTGAAGTCCTGAAGGAGCACGCGGCTCGGCCGGAAGGCGATCTCCTGGGTCGGCTCGGCCTTCGGGTCCCATTTGGCCACGGCCTCGATGTCGGCCCGCGTGACGGTCTCCCCGTCCTCATAGCGGAGCAGGTTCTCGAGCAACACCCGGATCGAGTAGGGGAGCGACGCGACGTCGAAGCCCGCCTTGGCGAGCGCGTCGAGGCGATGAACGACGACCTTCTTACCCTCGACGTCGAGGGTGACACGGCTGGCGAAAGAATCGGTGGTGGCCATGGCGCGCCTTTACCACGTCGGATGGCGGCCGCACACCCCCACGTGCGGACCGCCGACCCCACCTCGGACGATCTCTTCGAGCACCTCCCCTCGGGAACGCGGCTCGACGCGGAATCGAAGGCGGCGGCGCGAACCCAGTCGGTGCCGCTGCACGGTTTCAATGAGCACGGGCGATGGCGTGACGGCGCTGCGCAACGCGGGCCGGGAGGCCCTCCAACGCGAGCGTTCGCCGGCGAGGGTCATGCGATGGTTCCGTTCGCCAAACCCGCCGAGTCGGTGGTCGCCAGCCCCGGTTCAACGGCCGAAGGCCCCGCCCCCTGGCGCCACTTCAGCCCCGAGTTCCGTCGGCCGCGGGCCTCGTCGACGAGGCGTCGCGATCGGGGATCTGCGCGGACGGATCGCGCCACCGGCCCCCTCGCCCGCGACGACGTCCTCTCGGCTCAACCCGCGTTTCCGGCGGCAGGTCGTCGTCGCCCGGCGCCGGAGAATCCATGAAATAGTTCAACTTTCCGGCCAACACCGCCTCGCGGCGCGGCGGCTTCGACGCGGGTCTTCGCGTCGCGGCGTGGCGCGACCCTGCGCCAAAAGTCCAATAAGGCACTTTCGTGAGTGCATCAGATGTTGTACATCCCCCAAATGGATGAGGGCGGCCGACCCCATCCCCTCCCACCAATCCCGCAACCTCCTCCTGAAGCCCAGGTTCGGGTCCAACCTCCCTCGCGCCCGAGCGTGAGCGTCGACTGGCATGAGCGGAGTTTCGGAATACGGCCCATCTCTCTACGTTCCTATCGACACCCGTCGTTCAACCGACGTACTTTCTCTCGGCGTCGCCCCTTACAGGTCGCCCGTCAGCCGCAGGGCCTGGGCCGGACGATGAGCGAAGCGACCTCTCGACATACGCTGACATAGGAGAGGGAGAGCCCGAGTCGACCGCTTCTCGAGAGCACATCCCACCTCCTTCACCATCCGACTTTCCAACCGAGATTTTTTCCAAACCCAAGAGACCGGCGAGGCGGCGCGAGCTCGTCGGCAGAGAGGAATCAGCATGGCCACCGCAAAGAACAACCCGAAGAAGAAGGTCACGAAGAAGCGAAGCCCGGGCACGGGCCGCGGCAGCCCCGAGGCGGTCGAGAAGCGCCGCGTCGCGCGCGCGCTCAACTCGCTCATCCTCGGCGGCGGCTCCGCCGATCAGCCGCGGCTCGATGGCCGCACCGAGAAGCGCCGCCAGCGCCTCGTCGAGGAGCTGCGCGACGGTCGCCGCGGCAAGCCCCTGAAGCCGATCGACGTGGTCATCCACACGAACGAGCTGCTCGAGATCGGCGAGACCCTCGCCTCCCTCAAGCGCCAGGGCATCAAGCCGACCCGCATCACCCTCGACGCGACGCTCCAGGCGACCATCGAGCGCGCACACAAGGCGTACGGGTTCCGCAACGACGCTTGGAAGATGCTCGGCCTGAGCGTCGACGCCGAGGGCAAGGCGACGGTGCTCACGGGCCGCGGTGGTCCCCGCAAGGCTGCGGCGCCCGCCCCGAAGAAGGCGGCCAAGCCCCGCAAGGCGTCCAAGAAGAAGGGCTGACGCGCTTCCGACGGGTATTGACAACGCGCCGCCGCGGTGTCATCTCACCCGTCCTCCGGCGCCGTAGCCAAGTGGTTAGGCAGAGGTTTGCAAAACCTCCACACACCGGTTCGAATCCGGTCGGCGCCTCCAAGAGGCCGCTCTCTCCCGAGAGCGGCCTCTCGCGCGTTGGGCGGGCAAGAGCAGGCCGCGGACGGCGACGTCCGAGGCCGACGTCCGAAGCCGACGTCCGAGGCCGACGTCCGAAGCCGACGTCCGAGACCGGTCGTCCGCGGACTCGGTTCCATGTCTGGCTTCGGTTCCGTCGCCGACTCTGCAACGCTGCAGGTACGCGCGCGGGTCGGTCCACGTCCACGTCCACGTGCGCGTCCACGTCCACGTCCACGTCCACGTCCACGTGCGCGTGCGCGTGCGCGACCAGAAGCGGCCGAGAGGGTTCCTTCCGCGCGGGCACAGGCGCGGGCACAGGCGCGGGCACAGGCGCGAGGAAAGGCGCCGTGCCCAGCGCTCACCCAGCGCGCGCCGCGACGTTGCAAGCATCGGCGAGCGCGCGGGCCTCGACGATGTTGTCCTCGATCGAGCAATACGTCCACGAGCCGTAGCGCCCAATCGAGAAGACCCCTCGCGTCGCGAGCGCCCGCTTCTTGGCCTCGACGTCTCGCACCGAGTCCTTCGTGATGTGCACGTAGGCGGGATCGAGCAGGATGTGGTGCGAAGCCACGAGCTCGTGGTCCGACACGAGCCCGACGGAGCGGAGGTCGCTCAGGACGCGCGCCAAGGTCGCCTCACGGCCGCGCTCGTCGGTCTGATAGCCACGCGGTCGACCGATCTCGACGTAGCAGCTCATGCGATCCTGCCCGAAGATGTTGTCGTAGAAACCCACGCGATAGAAGCTCAGCTCGCGCTGCGGGAAGTACGCCCAGTGGATCCCTGCGGGCCCCTTTCGGTCGAAGCCGAGGTTGAAGACCTCGACCACGTTCCAAGAGTAGACGTCCTCGTCGCAGGGCAGACCGCAGAGCGAGAGGAGCGTCGGAAAGGGCGCCGCGCTCACGAGGGTCTCGAACGCGATCTCCCGCTTCGTCGTCTCGGCGACCTTGCGCCGCAGGTCCACGCGCACGACGCGCTCCCCCGTCTGGATGCGCGCAGGGTCGAGCGACGAGGCGATCGCCTTCACGTACTCGATGGCCCCCCCTTCCGGGTACGTGAAGGTCGCGTTGTAGCTCGCGTTGTCCGAGTCCTTGAAGTTGCGGATGATGTCGGCGACGTCCGCGTGAGGGAAGAAGCGCCCCATCGCGTCGACGTCCAGCCGCGCGAGGTCGGTCGCGTAGAGCTTCTCGTTGTAGGGGACGAGGAAACGCTCCGCGATTCCGCGGCCGAGCTTCGCATAGAGCATGTCGCGGAAGCTCGAGGGCTCCCCCGCCCGCCCCTCGCCGGCCTCCGCGCGAAAGTAGAGATCGTGGAGGCACTCCACGAGCTCGTCTTGCGGCAGCTGATGGATGTTCTTCTGGAACGGGAAGTCGACCCAACGATCCGCGTACCAGATGCGGCTGTCCTTCTGGACGACGAGGATGCGCTGATCGGCCATCCGCGCGACCAGCTCACGCTCGATCTCGGGGTGACGGAAGTGGAAGAAATGCCCCGAGTAGTCCCAGACGAAGCCGTCTCGCCGGACCGTCTTGCAGTAGCCGCCGATCTCTTCGTCTCGCTCGACGACGAGGTAGTCGTCGCCCTCGAGGCGGTCCGCGAACGCCAGCCCCGAGATACCGGCGCCGACGACGAGGTGTCGAACGCTGTCCATCAACCGCTCTCCTCTTCGTCGTCGCCGGCGTCCACGCCGGCGTCCACGCCAGCGTCCGTGCCTGCGTCCACGCCCGCGTCCGCACCAGCCCGCGGCCGGCAGGTGGAGGAGACGCAGTCCTCACCGGCGCGACATCGCCGCCCACACGCGCCGCAATGCTCGCGGTTCGCCGTGAGGTCGACGCAGGTGGACTCCGAGCCACCGAGGTTCTGACAGCACGTCGACTCGTCGGTGCCGGCGCACCCCTCACGAGAGTTGCCGCAGACGCATACGCCCGCCGAGCACCCGGTCGACACACGCTCGTCGCAGACGACCCCGCACGCGCCGCAATTCTCGCCGCTGAGCTGCAGGTTCGCGCAATAGGGCATCGTCCGGTCTGCCGTTGGGGGACAGCAGATGTTCGCCATCTCGCCGAGGCAGCCGATGTCGGTCGTCCCACACGCACAGCGCCCCTCGCGGCACTCGTTGCCGCGCTCGGCGCGACAAACGACGCCGCAGCCACCGCAATGGGCGAGGTCGCTCATCGTGTCCACGCAGACCTCCTCGCCGCCGACGACGCAGCATTGCTCACCTGCAGGGCACTCGCGCTCGCAAGGCGGACCCGCGTCGACGGGCGCGTCCACGGGTGCGTCCGCGCTCACGTCGGACGCCGCGTCCGCGGGCGCGTCGTCGTCACCACATCCACACACGAGGCCGAGGCCGAGGGAGAGTCGCAGCACCACGCAAAAGGCCCGTCCGATCATGACGGCGGAGCCTAATACACCCGCCCAAAAGTTCGAGCCGCGCGACCCCTCGCCGACGGTGGCCGCGTTCACCTCGCCCGCCGCGACGGAAAGCCCCGCGCGCCGCGAACGCTCATCGCGCAACGAAGCCGCGAACCACGCGCAAGAGCTCGCCCTCCCGGCGGCCGACGGCGACGAGCGTGCCCTCGTGCAGCATCGCGGCGTCCGCCCCCTCGGCGAGCTCCCTGGCCCCGTCGACCTCGAACGACAGCGACCGCACAGGTCGTCCGTGCCGGGCGTCCGTCGCGCCCGCGTCGTCGAGCGGCAAGGTCGGCAAGACCCGACCGACGGCCGAGGCGAGCGGGACGATCCGCTCGCGCGCGAGCTCGTCCAGCGCGCAAGCCTCGTCGATCGTGAAGCGGCCGCTCGCGACCCGCCGAAGCGCCACGAGGTGACCGACCGTGCCGAGCGCCGCCGCGAGATCTCGCCCGAACGAGCGGACGTAAAAACCCTTGCCCGTCCGCAGCGACAGCCGGACGTCCACGCCCTCGTCGTGAACCGAGACACCGAGCACGTCGACGGCGTGCAACCACACGTCCCGCACGGGGGCGTCGACCACCTCGCCACGGCGCGCGCGCTCGTGAAGGCGCACGCCGTCCACCTTGATCGCGCTCACGGCGGGCGCCTGCTGCGGGCGCAGCCCGAGGAAGCTCGCGGCCGCACGCGCGACGGTGGGAGGATCCAGGTCGGGCACGGGCGCCGTCTCGAGCACCTCGCCCATCGCGTCGAGCGTCGTGGTGTGAGCGCCAAGCCGCAGCGTCGCCTCGTAGGCCTTGTCGTCCGCCGTCAGCCACGGCACGAGCTTCGTGCCCTCCTCGACGGCGAGCACGAGGACCCCGCTCGCCATCGGGTCGAGCGTCCCAGCGTGGCCGATCGCGCGCGTCCCGAGGGCGCGGCGCGCGGTCGAGACGACGTCGTGAGAGGTGGGGCCGATCGGCTTGTCGACCACCACCACACCGCTCGGCGGCGGCGGCTTCGGCGCTCTCGGAGGAGGCGGCGCCTTGGGCGCTCGCGGCGTCACGGCGAGGCGCCGTCGAGCCGCACGAGCTCGGCCTCGATGGCCGAGAGCGCGCGTCGCAGGGTCGCGTCGAGGGGCTCGTGGACCTGCGAGCCCGCCGCCGCGCGATGTCCGCCGCCGCCCAGCGCCATGGCGACGTTCGCGACGTCGGCGCGCCCGCTCGACCGGAGGCTCACCTTGGTGTCGAGGCCGCCTCCCTCGCGCGGGTACTCCCAGAGAAGCAGGGACACGTCGACGCTGCGGAGCATCCGCCCGTAGTTCACCATCCCCTCGACCATGTCGTCGTTCGCGCCGGTCCGCTCGAGCATCGCGCGCGTGACCCGGAGGACGGCCACGCGACCGCCTTGGTGCAGCTCGAGCGTCTCGAGCACGGCGCTCAAGAGATGCATGCGCGCCGCCGGCCACCCTTCGAAGAGCTCGTAGGCGGTGACCCACGGCTTCGCCCCGCCCTCGAGGAGCTCCGCCCCGAGACGAAGGGTCTCGGGCCGCGTCATCGCGTAGCGGAACCCGCCGGTGTCCGCCACGAGCGCGGCATAGAGCGGCGCGGCAGCCGCCTTCGGCACGGGGCGCTGGCCGAGGTCGGCCGCGAGGTGCATGACGACCTCGGCGGTCGAGCACGCCTCGCAGTCCCGCAACACGACGTCACCGACGCCGTCATGCGCCGCGTGGTGGTCCACCACGACGAGCGGGCCCCGGAGCTCGCTCGGCGGCAACCCCTTCGGCAAGAGGCTCGTCGCCGCCGTGTCCATGACGAAGGTCGCGTCGAAGCGCCCCTCGGGGAGCTCGTGCGCGACGAGTCCGTCGGCGAAGAAGAGCAGGTTCGGCGGGAGCGCCTCGGGGACCCAGACGGTGGCGTCCTTGCCGAGCGCGCGGAGGATGGCGGCGAGCCCCAGCGCCGACCCGAGCGCGTCTGCGTCCGGACGGCGGTGGCAGGTCACGAGGAAGCGGGTCCCCGCGTTGACGAGGTCGACCGTCGCTGCGCGGGTCATTCCTCTTCCTCCTCCTTCCGCTGCGCCGCCTTCTGCTCGTCCGCGATGTCGAGGAGCGCGCGCTCGATCCCGATCACGCGGTCGACGAGCTCGTCCCAATGAAACGTGAGCTCCGGCGTGCGCCTCAACCGAAGTTTGGGCCCGATCTCGCGACGAAGAAAGCCCGCCGCGCGATTGAGCGCTGCGACCATGCGCTCCTGCCGCCCCGCGTCGAGCTCGTCGAGCCCGCGAACGTAGACACGCGCGATCGAGAGATCGTTCGTCACCTTCACGCCGGAGATGACCGCGTCGCGGGCGTCACGATCCCGCACCTTGCCCCGCATCAGGAGCTCGGCGAGCTCCATGCGGAGCTGCTCGGCGACCCGATCCGAACGTCGTACTTCCTTCACGACCACTTCCTCACGGTGACACTCATCACGAGGGCTCCTCGTCCTTTGCGTCGTCACCCTCTTCGAACGCGGACCAATCGGCGGTCCAACCTTCCCGCGGGCCGCCGAGCGAGACGTCGTCGCCCCGCCGCAGGTCGAAGGGGCCACAGCGGAGCAGCTGCGTCTGTCGACGGATCACCGGCGCGACCCCGAGCTCCTCCACGAAGCGCAACACCCGCTCGAGCACCGCGCTCGCGTGCGCCCCGTCGGAGGAGGCGAGCGCGAACCCCAGGACCGCCCGATCGTGGCGGTCCTGGTCGGCGACCTCCGCGGCCGACACGGGGAAGCGCGCGGACGTGCGCTCGAGGACTCGGCGTACGATCGAGCGCTTCTCCTTCAGCGAGGTGACCCCAGGCAGGGAGAGAGCCACACGACAGACGCCGACCAACACGACGACCTCGCTCAGTTGTCGTCGAGCGTCGCGGCGACCTCTTCGTGGTGGAAGCACTCGATGATGTCGAGCTCCTTGAGGTCGTTGTAACCCTCGAGCCCGATGCCGCACTCGTAGCCGTGCGTGACCTCCTTCGCGTCGTCCTTGAAGCGACGAAGCGAGGAGAGCTTGCCCGTCCAGAGCACCACGCCGTCTCGCACGAGGCGAGCGCGGGCGGCGCGGACCATCTTGCCCTCCGTGACCATGCAACCCGCGATGGTGCCGATCTTCGGGATCGAGAAGGTCTGCCGGACCTCGGCCTTGCCGAGCTCCCGCTCGACGAGCTTGGGCGCGAGCAGGCCCGCCATCGCGGCCTTCACGTCGTCGATCGCCTCGTAGATGATCGTGTAGGTCCGGACCTCGACGCCAGCCTCCTTCGCCATCGACGACGCCTTGCCCTGCGGGCGGACGTTGAAGCCGATCACGATGCAGACGCCCTCGGAGGCGCCCGCCAGCATCACGTCGTTCTCCGTGATGCCGCCGACGCCCGAGTGCACGATCTTCACGCGCACCTTGTCGGTGCTGAGATCCTCGAGGCTCTTGCGGAGCGCCTCGGCGGAGCCGTGGACGTCGGACTTCAGGACGACCTGGAGCTCCTCCTGCTCGCCGCTCTTCATCATCGCCTGGAGCTGCTCGAGCCCACGCGGCTGCGCAGCGGCCGGACGCGCGACGATCTTGGCGCGGTTGGCCTCGGCCACCTCCTGCGCCTTCTTCGCCGTCGTGACCATGTAGACCTTCTCGCCCGCGTCGGGGAGCTGGTCGAGACCGAGGAGCTCGACCGGCGTGGACGGGCCCGCCGACTTGAGCTGACGCCCACGGTCGTCCGTCATCGCGCGGACGCGGCCCCAGGCCGTGCCTGCGACGACGAAGTCACCCGTCGAGAGCGTGCCGTCCTCGACGAGGACGTTCGCGACGACGCCGCGGCCTCGGTCGAGGCGGGCCTCGAGCACGGTGCCCTCGGCGGGCACCTTCGGGTTGCAGCGCAGCTCGAGCACCTCGGCGGTGATCGAGAGCGACTCGAGGAGCTGATCGATGCCCTGCCCCGTGAGCGCCGAGGTCGGGATGTAGATCGTGTCGCCGCCCCACTCCTCGGGCGTCAGCCCGAGGCTCGCGAGCTCGTTCATCACGCGCTCCGGGCTTGCGTCCGGCTTGTCGATCTTGTTCATCGCGACGACGATCGGCACCTCCGCCGCTTGCGCGTGGCTGACCGCCTCACGCGTCTGCGGCATGACGCCGTCGTCGGCGGCGCAGACGAGGACGACGATGTCGGTCGCCTGCGCGCCACGTGCGCGCATCGCGGTGAACGCCTGGTGACCGGGCGTGTCGAGGAAGACGACCGTCCCGCGGCTCGTCTCGACGCGGAACGCGCTGATGTGCTGCGTGATGCCGCCGGCCTCGCCCGCCGCGACGTTCGCCGAGCGGATCTTGTCGAGGAGCGAGGTCTTGCCGTGGTCGACGTGACCCATGATGGTCACGACGGGCGGGCGGACCGTGCGGTCCTCCTCGCGATCCTCGAACTCGCCGCGTGCGTCCTCCACGACGTCGTCGATCGTCTGCGCGACGTTCTCGACCTCGTAGCCGAACTCGTCGGCGATGAGGACCGCCGTGTCCGCGTCGAGCGTGCTGTTGATGTGCACCCCGCCGACGCCCATCTGCATCAGCTTCATGAGCAGATCGGTGGCCTTGAGGCTCATCCGCTGCGCGAGGGCCTGCAGCTGGATCTGATCCTCGATCCGGATCCGGCGCTTGGCCGCGCTCGGCGTCGTGATCTCGGTCTTCTGCGGCTTTCGCCCGGGCTGGAGCTGGCGTCGCTTCCCGCGCGCCTGGGGGCGCGCCTGCGGGCCGATCGAGGAGCGGTTGCGGATCTCGCGGCGCCGCGCGGGACGCGCCGCCTGATGCTCTTCAACGATCTTGCGGCGCTCCTCGGGCGTCAGCACCTTTCGCGGACCGGCGCCGGGCGGCGGCGCGACGGTGTTCGCGCGACGGATCACACCGGGGGGCAAGCTCTGCCCGCCGTCATCGCTCGCGGACGCGGGCTCCGACTCGGCCCTCGCGGCGGGACGCTCCTCGGGGGTGGGCTCGGCCGCAGCGACCGGCCTCACGGGCTCCGAGGGCGGCTCGGCAGCCCTGGCGGGCTCCGACGGGGCAGCGACCGGCGCGGCCTTCACCGGCTCCTCGGCCTTCACGGGCTCGGGGGCCTTCGCCGGCTCGGGGGCCTTCACCGGCTCCGGCGCGACC
>JAHBWH010000183.1 GCA_019637115.1 Myxococcales bacterium
GCCGCGTCCGAGGCCGCGTCGGAGGCCGTGTCCGAGGCCGCGTCCGAGGCCGCGTCCGAGGCCGCGTCCGAGGCCGCGTCCGAGGCCGTTGTCCGTGGGAGGCGGCGTGCCCCCACCGCAGGAGACCACGCAAGCCACGCGGGTCAGAACGCGCTGCGCGCGCCCTCGTCGCCCCACCCGAGCAGCTCGAGCGTGTGCCCTTCGGCCGCCCGGTCCACGAACTTCACCATCGCCGTGAGCGGCACCTCGGGATGGCGCCAGACGTCCGCGCTCACTTGGCGGTCCATGAAGCGCAGGGTCTGCTCGCCCTTCGACGCGCCATGGAAAACGCCGGCCGGCACCGTCACGTCCTCCTGCGGGCCCTCGAGCTCGGTCGGGAACATCATGCCGAGCCACTGATCGAGCATCGGCGCGTAGTTTCCGAGCAGCCGCTCGGGGATCTCCTCCACGTCGGGGCCGTTCTTGAACGCGAGCGCGAGCAGCTCCCTCGACCCTTCCGCGCCTGGACGCACGCGCATCCGCACGTGCCGCACGCGGTTGCGCCGCCGGTCCGTCACCTCGACCCACCACGAATCGTCCTCTCGGTCGATGATCCGATACTCGACCGTGGACCGCCCGCCCTCGCGGAAGGTCACGCCGTAACGGACCCACTGGCCGATCGCCGGGGGCTTCGCGATCGCTCCGGCGATGGGGGCCGCGACCTCGCGTCGCTCCGCTGGAGCCTCCGAGGTCGGCGAGGTCGGCGAGGTCGGCGAGGTCGGCGAGGTCGGCGGCGTTACGCCCTCCGAGCGAGCTGCCGTCTCATCGCCTGCGGGCTCCGGAGATGTCGACGCGGGGGGCTCGGCGGCCGACGAGCAGGCGAAGAGAAGCGTGATGGACACGAGCGCGCGCATCGCGGGACGGTGAAGTCGACGACGGCAGCGAGCAAGCAGACGCCCCCAGGAACGCGAGCCCCCGGTCTCGCCCCCGGTCTCGCGCCCGGTCTCGCGCCCGGCCCCGGTCTCGGCCCAGGTCTCGGCCCAGGTCTCGGCCCAGGTCTCGGCCCAGGTCTCGGCCCAGGTCTCGGTCTCGGTCTCGGTCTCGGTCTCGGACACGGTCTCGGTCTCGGACACGGTCTCGGTCTCGGACACGGTCTCGGTCTCGGCCCCGGTCTCGGCCCCAGGTCTCGGCCCCGGGTCTCGGTCTCGGTCTCGGTCTCGGTCTCGGTCTCGGTCTCGGCCCCGGTCTCGGACACGGTCTCGGTCTCGGTCTCGGCCCCAGGTCTCGGTCTCGGCCCCGGCCCCGGTCTCGGCCCCATCGCGGTCCGGTCCAGCTCCCGGTCGCGGCCGGCCCCAGTCGCGGCGGAGTGCGGGTGCTTGACGACCGCTGCCCGCGAGGGCACTCCCGCGCAGATGCACCCCGCCGCCCTCGTCGCTTTCCTCCTCGGCTGCGTCGCCGTCGTGCAGGCGGGGCTCAACCGCCGCATCGCCGGTACGGCCGGCCTCGCGACGGCGGTCCTCTACAACGGCTTCGTCGTGCTGGCGTTCTGCGGGCTCTTCTACGCCGCCGCACGGCGCGGCCTCGTCGGGAGCGTGCCCGAGGGGGTGAGCTTCCGGTGGTGGTGGCTCGTGCCCGGCGTGCTCGGCTTCTCGCTCATCACGGGGCTGCCCTGGGCGATCGCCCGCATCGGCTCGCTGCAGGTCTTCGTCGCGGCGGTCGCGGCGCAGATGGTCGCGAGCCTCGCGTGGGACGCTTGGGTCGAGGGGATCCCCTTCAACGCGCTGCGAGCGGCGGGGGCCGCGGTCTGTGTGATCGGGGTCGCGTTGGCGCTCTATGGTTCGCGCTGAGGATCCCGGATCGTCAAACCGCGAGCAGGCCGATCACGAGCTCGCGCGCTGCGGGGGCTCCCCTCGGCCTCACCGACTGGCGAGGGAGCGACCTTCGGTGGAAACGCTCGAAGCGCGCTCCAGCGGGCTGCTAGGATCCCCGCGTGCGAGAGATCACCGAGGCCATTGTCGAGGTGCTGCGGAGCGGAGCGCGAGGGGCCCTCGCGACCGTCGTCCGGACGAGCGGCTCGGCGCCACAGGTCGCGGGCGCGAAGCTGCTGCTGCGACCCGAGGGCGCCCCGCTCGGCACGATCGGGGGCGGCGCCGTCGAGCGCGCGGTGCTCGACGCGCTCGCGGAGTGCGCGCGGGAGGGCAAGCCTCGCCTGCTGCAGCTCGACCTCGGCCGTGATCTCGGCATGTGCTGTGGAGGACGCATGGAGGTCTTCGTCGAGCCCATCGAAGGCTCGCCGCGCCTGGTCATCTTCGGCGCTGGCCACGTGGCGTGTCCGACGGCGGCGATGGCGCGCCGCGTGGGCTTCGAGGTCTGGGTGGTGGACGACCGAGAGGAGCTGAACACGGAGGAGCGCTTCCCCGGCTGTCGGAGGCTCTTGGCCGAACCACGAGAAGCGGCGCCGCGCGTCGCGCCGACGTCCGCCGATTGGCTCTTCGTCGTCACGCACGACCACCGCCTCGACGAGGAGGCGCTCGACACCTACGCGCGGCTCCCGCACCGCTACCTCGGCGTGATCGGGAGCCAGCGGAAGGTCTTTCGCATCCTCCAGCGGCTCCACCTCGCGGGCGGATTGCCGCCGCTCGAGCGCGTCTACGCGCCCGTGGGTCTCGACCTCGGCGCCGTGACGCCGGAGGAGATCGCGGTCAGCGTGCTCGCCGAGCTCGTCGCCTTGCGGCACGGTCGACCCGCCGCGCACCTGCGCGCGGTCGACGATCCACGGCTCCATCGCGTGTTGCAGGGAGAGCTCACACCCGAGGACGCAGCGACCCTGCCCCGACGCCTCGATTGAGTAGTCGCCGTCGCGACGCCAGAACCGGACGACGCCAGGACTCGAGGCGGTCTCGGCCACGGGCCACGGCCACGGCCACGGTCTCGGCCAAGGGATCGTCGCCTGACGCTTGGACGGAAGGAATCGAGGCGACCGCGCCCTACGCTTCGACTCAAGGCGGGATCGCCAGGTCGAGCGCGCGGGCGTCCTCGAGCTGTCGACGCAGATCCTCGAGCCCACGTCGCTCGCACGGCACGTAGGCCTCCGCGCCGAAGACCCGCATCACGGGGCCGGGCTCGGCGACGCAGAGGTCCGCGAGCGCTCGTCGCAAGCGCCCGCCATAGGCCGCGTGCAGCGCGGGCGTCGCGATCCAGAGATCCGCGGGGATGGGCGCCGAGGCGAGCAAGACCCGCATCGGAGGCAGCGTCGGATCATCGAGGAAACCGGAGCGCACGAGCGGACGCGTCGCGTCGCCGTGCTCGAAGATCGCGAACGTCGCCCCGACGTCCGCGTCCCCGCACGCGACCGCCTCGGCCACCGCGCCGTGCGAGCCGAGGAAGCTCTCTTCCGCGAAGAACCCCTCGAGCTCGACGCCGCTCGACGCGAGCGCGATGCGGGGGAAGAGGTAGCCGGCCGCGGAGCTCGGCGAGACCCACGCGGCGCGCGCCCCACGGAGCGCGAGCACGCTCGGGAACGTCGACGTGCGCGCGACGAAGAGCACGCCGTGGTACGCCGCCGTGCCTTGTCGGACCGCGTTCGCGACGGGGACACCGTCGCGCAGCGCAGGCGAGAGCAACGCCAACGTAGGCGAGCTCCAGACGAGGTCGACCTCGTCTCCCTCGAACGCAGCGGCGAGGTGCTCCGGCGAGCTGAAGCGTCGGACGCGACACACGCCGAGCGAGCGCTCGAGCGCGCAACGACAGCGTTCGAGCGCGTCGTCGGTGTCGACGTCGCGACGGCTCGGCACGAGTCCGATTCGCACGCTCACCCGTAAAGGGTACTCACAACCTCGCTTTCACTTCGTGTCCGCGAGTGCGGAACCTCGCTCCGCGACGTGCGTTCGCTCACGAAGTCCGCGCCGTCCGCGACCCTCGTGCCGCGTCAGGCGCGCACCAGTGACCGAGTCAGGCGCGCAGCGCGCGCTGCGGCACCGGAGGCGGGTGACCGACGAGCCGCTCCGCGAGCAGCAGCCGACTCGCGAGGTCGATGTGCGTGAAGCGCAGACCGACCGCGTAACCCGGATCGCCCTCGCGCCACCCTTCGATCACGCGCGCCACCTCCGCCTCGGCGTCGAACCAGGTGTCGGCGTCCTCGCCGACCTGGAAGGTCACGATCACCGCCTCCCCCACACGAACCTCCTCGTCGGCGGCGAGCATCATCCCAAGCGGAGAGACGTCCAGGATGCGCTCCCCGATGCGCCGAAAGCCGTCGAGGCCGACGGCCTCGCAGCGACCGCGGAGCGCGCGGCGTACGATTCGGCGTCGGATCATCGAGCGAGACGGGGTGAGGTCGGTGAGCTTCATCGGGTTCTTCCTCGGTGGTCCCGCCCCGAGAGGGGCGCGGCGGCGTGCCGCGGGTCGTCGGACGGGTTCCAACGAGGCGACAATGTAGGACACGAACGTACCCGGACTCAACGAGCCAACCAAGAATTAGGTGGTGGTGCAGGCCACGAAAGCGATCGGCCCTCGCTCGACCCGCGTTCACCGATGCGGCACCGTTGGGGGATGGTGCGGCTTACGCTTCTCTTCGGGTGCGCGCTGACGATCGCGTGCGGTGCGCGAACGAACCTCGATCGCGGCGCCGCCGCGGACGGCTTCGACGGCGGCGCCCCGCGCGACGCGCGGGTCCTCCGGGACGTCGAGGTGATCGACGCGGAAGCATGCGGCGGAGATTGCGACGACGGGATCTTCTGCAACGGCGAAGAGGTCTGCACGGTCGATGGCTGCGTCTCGCTCGGCCTCGCGTGCGACGACGGAGACCCCTGCACCGACGACCGCTGCGACGAGCGGACCCGTAGCTGCACGCACGTCGCGCTCGACGTCGACCGCGACGGCGACGGCTTCACGACGTGTGGTGGCGACTGCAACGACGACGATCCGAACGTGCACCCGGGCGCGCCCGAAGTGTGCAACGGCATCGACGACGACTGCGACGGGCTCGTCGACGAGGGCGTGCTGAGCGAGTGCGGAGACTGCCGCCCCTGCCAGATCATCACCCTCCCGAGCGACGTCGGCCGCACCTGGGACGACGTCGCCGAAGAGCGCTCCGGCGTCGTCGTCGCACCCGACGGCTCACTCCGCCTCGGCGCCGAGAGCAACGAGTCGAGCTTCGCGTGGATCGCCAACACGCGCTACGGCACGATCACCAAGCTCGACCTGGGCACGGGCCGGCAGACCGCGGAGTACGACTCCGTGCTCAGCGGCCCGACGAACGGCGCGCGCCCGCCCGGAGAGGAGTGCGACAGCGAGCGTCGCGGCAACTGCCCCTCCCGCACCGCGGTCGACCTACGTGGCGCGGTCTACGTCGCGAACCGTGCGTTCAACAACCAAGGCACCGTGACGAAGATCGCGGGCCGCGAAGAGGATTGCGTCGACCGCAACCGCAACGGACGCATCGACACGAGCACCGACCGCGACGGCGACGGCGTCATCCGACGCAGCTCGCCCGGCGAGTACCTCGGCCAAGACGACGAGTGCATCCTCTGGACCGTCGACGTCGGCGCGGGCAACGGCATCCCCCGCGCCGTCGCCGTCGACGCGGCGGGCGACGTCTGGGTCGCGCTCTTCGGCGAGCAGCGCGTGCTCCGCCTCGACCCGAGCGACGGGAGCATCCGCCGCAACTACTGGCTGTACCGCGAGAACTTCAGCCCGTATGGCGCGGCGATCGGCAGCGACGGAATCCTCTGGATGACGGAGCTCGTCACGGGCCGCATCATGGGCCTCGACACGCGCACGGGCGCGATCGTGCGGGACACACGGGTGGTCAGCTCGGTGCGAGACTGCCGCGGCGGCTACGGCATCGCGGTCGACGCCCAGAACCGCGTGTGGATCGCCGGCATCGTCTGCGAGTCGGTCTTCCGCTTCGACCACTCGACGGGCGAGTGGTTCGAGGTGCCGCTGCCGGACTCTGGCGCGACGCGCGGCATCGCCGCCGACGACCGCGGCTACATCTACGTCGGCGCCTCCCACACCTTCATCCGCTTGACGTTCCGTGGCCTCGACGCGGGCCCGGCCATCACGCGCCTCACGCGTTTCCGCGCGGACGACGGTGGCGACATGCGGATCTTCGGCACCCCGGACGCGCCCCTCCCGGGCCTCGGCGCCGTGGGCGTCGGGCTCGACTCGGACCGCAACGTCTGGATGGTCAACCAGGTCTCGGGCACGGCGACGCGCCTCGACCCCGAGACGGGCGAGGCGCGCGAGTTCCCCGTGGGCGACACCCCGTACACGTACAGCGACTTCACGGGCTTCGCGCTGCGCAACGTGACCGCGCCGAATGGTTTTTTGCGCGCCGTCGTCGAGGGCTGCCCAAGCGGTCCGAGCGAGTGGGAGGAGCTGTCGTTCGCTGGGAACGTGCCGGCGCGCACGCGCGTCGAGCTCCGCGTACGCGCCGCCGCCTCACGCGCGGCGCTGCGAGAGCAGGCTTGGATCGGCCCCTTCACGCGCTCGCCCGCCGACCTCACGCGGCCGCCCGGCCCCGTCCCGACGGGCCGCTACCTGGAGGTCGAGGCGACGCTCGTGAGCGAGGACGAGAGCCGCTCTCCGGCGCTGCGGACCGTGAGCGTGCAGCTCAACTGCCCCGCCGGCTGAGCTCGCGGTTCGTGCGTCGCTCACGTGCCGCGGAGAGGCTTCCCGCGCCGTGAGGGGACGCGAACCGCGGCCAGCGAACGGCGGGCGCGCGTGTTAGGTTCACGGCTCATGCAGATTCGGTTTCGTCTGAACGGGCAGGACGTCGAGGCGTCCGATGTCGACCCGCACCTCCCGCTGCTCCACTTCCTCCGCGAGCGCGGGCTGACGGGGACCAAAGAAGGCTGCGCCGAGGGTGAGTGCGGCGCCTGCGCGATCGCGCTCGTGCGGCCGGGGCCGGACGGGAAGACCCGCTACGTGCCCATCAACAGCTGCCTCGTGCTCACGCCCGCGGTGCACGGGCTCGAGCTCGTGAGCGTCGAGGGCGTCGCCGAGGACGAGGCCCTCCACCCCGTGCAGCTCGCGATGGTGGAGCACGGCGGCTCGCAGTGCGGCTTCTGTACGCCCGGCTTCGTCGTCAGCCTCTTCGCCGAGTACTACCGCGAGGGCCGCGTAGAGGGCGACTACGACCCCGAGGCCATCGGCGGCAACCTCTGCCGCTGCACGGGCTACCGCCCCATCCGCGACGCCCTCGTCTCGCTGCGCCTGCCCGACCCCGACGACTCGCACCGCGCGCGGCTCGACGCGCCCGCGCCCGCGCCCGCGCCGCTCCGATACGAGCGCGAGGGCGCCCGCTTCGAGCGCCCCGATCGCTTGGACGCGCTCTTCGCGATCCTCGAGGCCACCCCCGGCGCGAAGCTCCTCGCGGGCGGCACCGATCTCGTCGTCGAGGTGAACCACCGCGACGCCCGCTGGGAGACCCTCGTCGCGCTGGACGCGCTCACCGAGCTTCGCGGCATCCACACCGACGATGACGCGATCACCCTCGGCGCGGGCGAGCCCCTCGCGGCGATCGAGGAGGCGCTGCACGGGACGATCCCGATGCTCGACCAGCTCTGGCCGCTCTTCTCGAGCCGCCTCATCCGAAACCGCGCCACGCTCGGCGGAAACCTCGCCAACGCCTCGCCCATCGGCGACTCCCCGCCGGCCCTCCTCGCGCTCGACGCCGAGGTCGTGATCGCCTCGAGGGCGGGCGAGCGCCGCCTCCCCCTCCACGACTTCTTCGTCGACTATCGCAAGACCGCGCTGGGCGCGGGCGAGCTCCTGAAGGCCGTGCGCATCCCGCGGCCGCTGCCCACGCATCAGCGCTTCTACAAGGTCAGCAAGCGCGTGATGGACGACATCTCGACCGTCGCCGCCGCGTTCGCCCTCACGACCGACGCGGCGGGCGTGGTCCGCCACGCCCGCCTCGCCTACGGCGGCGTCGCCGCGACCCCGAAGCGCGCGCTCGAGGCGGAAGAGGCGCTCGTCGGACACCGCCTCGACTCGGGCGCGCTCGAGCGCGCCCGCGGCCCGCTCGAGCGCGCTTTCACCCCGATGGACGATCACCGCGGCAGCGCCGCCTACCGCCGCGCGATGGTGGTGCGGCTCTTCGAGAAGCTCGTCTTCGAGCTCGGCGCGACCCCACCCGCCGTCGCGGGTGAGGAGGCGCGCCGATGACCCGCTCGATGGAGCCGAAGAAGCGCCACGTCGGCCGCGCCATCCCGCACGAGAGCGCGGGTGAGCACGTGACGGGAGGCGCGGTCTACACCGACGACCTCTTCCCGCGCTTCGCGGGCGTTCTGCACGCCTGGCCGGTGACGGCGAAGGTCGCGCACGGCGTGGTGCGCAGCATCGACGCGAGCGCGGCGCTCGCGACGCCGGGCGTCGTCACCACCCTCGGGCCCGGTGACGCGCCCGGACACGCCAACACGGGGCCGGCGAAGCTCGACGAGCCGCTCTTCGAGGGAGACGACGGCCAGCACGTCGTGTCCTTCCACGGCCAGGCCGTGCTCTGGGTCCTCGCCGAGAGCGAGCTCATCGCTCGGCGCGCCGCCGCCAAGGTCATGGTCGAGATCGACGAGCGCCCCGCGATCCTCGGGATCGAGGCGGCGATCGCGGCCGAACGCTACCAAGCCGGCCCGTTCACGATCCACCGCAGCGCGGACGGCCTCGACGGCGTCGAGGCCGCGCTCGACGCCGCGCCCCGACGCCTCTCGGGCGAGCTCCACGTCGGCGGCCAGGAGCAATTCTACCTCGAGAGCCAGGCGTCCTTCGCCTACGTCGACGAGAGCGGCCAGGTGATGGTGCACGCGTCGACACAGCACCCCACCGAGACGCAGGCCATCGTCGCGCGCGTCCTCGGGGTGCCGAAGCACGAGGTCACCTGCCAGTGCATCCGCATGGGAGGCGGCTTCGGCGGTAAGGAGACGAACGCGAACCTCTACGCCGCGATCGCCGCGCTCGGCGCGGTCAAGACCGGGCGCCCCGTGCGGCTGCGGCTCGATCGCCAGCGGGACGTCCTCTTGACCGGCAAACGCCACCCGTTCCTGGGGCGCTTCGAGGTGGGCTTCGACGACGAGGGCCGCGTGCTGGCGCTCGACTGCGCGCTCTACGCCGACGGTGGCTGGAGCCTCGATCTCAGCAAGCCGGTGCTCCAGCGCGCGATGTTCCACATCGACAACGCCTACTTCATTCCGTCGCTGCGGGTGGTCGGTCGTGTCTGCCAGACGAACGTCGTCTCGCACACCGCCTTCCGGGGCTTCGGGGGCCCGCAGGGCATGGTCGTCATCGAGGAGGTCCTCGCGCGCGTGGCGCTCGCGACCGGCTTACCACCGCACGTCGTCCGCGAGCGGAACCTCTACCGCGACGGGGACCAGACCCACTACGGCCAGCGGCTGGACGACGCCGCTCGGCTCCGTGGCATGTGGTCGAGACTCTGCGAGTCGAGCGAGCTGGACGCGCGGTGGCGCGCGATCGAGGCACACAACGCGGAGAGCCCGCACGCCAAGCGAGGCCTCGCGATCACGCCGGTGAAGTTCGGCATCTCCTTCACCACCGCGTTCTTCAACCAGGCCGGCGCGCTGGTGCTCCTCTACCAGGACGGCTCGGTGCAGGTGAACCACGGCGGCACGGAGATGGGCCAGGGCCTGCACACGAAGATGCTGCAGGTCGCGGCGGACGCGCT
Organism: Myxococcales bacterium; assembly: GCA_019637115.1. Taxonomy (GTDB): domain Bacteria; phylum Myxococcota_A; class Polyangia; order Polyangiales; family Houyiibacteriaceae; genus JACKEH01. The sequence goes on from JAHBWH010000183.1 coordinate 9,659, forward strand.
CGGAGTCGAGCTCGAGACGCTCCGCATGATGCCGACGCGCACCGACAAGGTGCCGAACACGAGCGCCACGGCGGCATCGAGCGGCTCCGACCTCAACGGTGAGGCCGTGCGCGAGGCTTGCCGCGCGATCCGCGAGCGCCTCGCCGAGGTGGCGGCGACGCGCTTCGGGGTCTCACCCGGCGACGTCGTCTTCGAGGGCGGGCGCGTCTACCCGATCGGGCGAGAGCCCGAGGCGCTCCCCTTCGGCGCCATCGCCAAGGAGGCCTACCTCCAGCGCGTGCCGCTCTTCGCGGCGGGCTACTACCGCACGCCGAACATCCACTTCGACGAGGTGAAGGGGACGGGCAAGCCCTTTCACTACTTCGCGTTCGGCTGCGCCGTCACCGAGGTCGAGGTCGACGGCTTCACCGGGCAATACACGATCCGGCGCGTCGACATCCTCCACGACGTCGGCGACTCGCTCTCGCCGTTGGTCGACCGCGGACAGGTCGAGGGCGGCTTCGTCCAGGGGGTCGGCTGGCTCACCCGCGAGGAGCTCCTCTGGGACGAAAAGAGCGGGCGCATCACGACCGGAGGCGCCAGCACCTACAAGCTCCCGAGCCTGGGCGACATGCCGATCGACTTCCGCGTCGAGCTGCTCCCGAAGGCGCCGCAGCCCGGCGTGATCCACGGCAGCAAGGCGGTGGGCGAGCCCCCGCTGATGCTCGCCATCAGCGCGCGAGAGGCCCTCCGCCACGCGGTCGCCGCGTTCGGTCCGCAGGACGCGACGGTCGAGCTCGGCTGCCCCGCGACGCCCGAGCAGGTCTATTGGGCGATCGACCGACGCCGAGCCGCCGAGTAGGCCCCGGCCAACCCCGGTCTCGACCGCCTGGACGCGCTCGGACCCTCCCGCGGGCGGTTTCGAACACGGCCTCGGACCCAGCCTCGGACCCAGTCTCGGACCCAGTCTCGGACCCGGACGCGGCCCCGGACGCGGCCCCGGACCCGGCGCCGGACGCGGCCCCGGACGCGGCCCCGGACGCGGCCCCGGACGCGGCCCCGGACGCGGACCCGGACGCGGACCCGGACGCGGCCCCGGACGCGGCGCCGGACGCGGACCCGGACGCGGACCCGGACGCGACCCCAGTCTCCGACCCGGACACAGACCCGCGCCTCGGGACTACGCGCGCGCCTCCCGGTCGCAGCTCACCGCCAGCTCGAGCTCCTGCGCGAGCGCGCTCACGCGCGCCTCGACGCCGTCCACCCGCTGCTGCTCCGCGACCTCGGCCGCGAGGCTCGCCGCGACGCCCTCGAGCCGATCGACGAGCGCCTCCCCTCGCGCCACCAGCGCCCCCGCCTCAGCGCGCAGGGCCGCGCGTCGCGCGCGCGCCTCGCGGCCCTCCCCTCGGATGCGGGCCGCGGAAGCCTCGGTCGCGCGGGCGTGCGCGCGCACCCGCTCGAACACGCCGAAGACCTCCTCGGCCTGGAGCACGACGGGCGAGAACGCGGGCCCGAGCCTCGCCGCCTCGGCGTCGGTCGCCCGCCGAGCGCGCTCGGCCCGCTTCATCAGAGGCCGCCAGGCGTCGCGACGTCGCCGCCGCAGGAGCGCCCAGCCGAGGAGCGGCGTCGCCACGGCCATGCCCGCCAGCGCGAAGCCGGAGACCCCTTGCGCTTCGGCCACGGACGCTGTGAGGACCGGGTCAGCCTCTTCCTCGGCCTCGAGCACTGCAGGCGCCGTCGAAGGCCGCACGATCCACACCTCGATGCCACCACGGAGCCCCGCGTACGCTTCGCCGCGGGTCTGCAGCTGGGCGCTCGCGACGCGGCCGATCGCGAACGCGATGCGGCGGTCGTGAGGCGGGAGCCGCACGCGATAGGTGTGCGCCGCGCGATCCGCCGCGACCAGCTCGCTGCCCTCGGGGAGCCACACGAAGGGCCCGTCGGCGACGAAGGTCCGCCCATCGACGCGGCGGGAGAAGGCGTCCATGACCGAGAGGTCGTGGGTAGAGCTGACGGTCCCGCGCAGCTCAATCTCCCCGCCGAGCCCGAGCGCGGGGCCGAGGTCGAGCGGGCTCCCGTCGAGCGCGAGCGGCAAGCGCTCGACGACGACCGGCTCGGCGCGCACCGCGGAAGCCGCGGTGAGAAGCGAGGCGAAGGCGACGAGCGAGAGCGCCCTCCCGTGCGGCGCGGTCGACGCGCTCACCGCATCCTCCGATCGCCGAAGTAGCTCATCGCCATCGCGAGGTTCTGGCGCGTGCCGTGGTCGGCCACGACGCCCGCACCGATCACGCGCTCGTAGCGGGCGAGCAGGAGCGCGTCCTGCTCGAGCGCGGGGTCTCGCCACAGCCGCGAGGCGGCCTCGAGCAGCTCTCGCCGCTCGGCGATCTCACGCGCCGCCACGGTCGTGTCCCCACGCTGCAGCGCGCCCGCCGCGCGCTGCAGCGCCTCGCCCGCCTGGAAAGCGAGCACGGTGCGCTTCACGTTCCGCACGACCGAGGCCTGCGCGGCCCCGGCGTCGGTGCGGCTCGCGCGGACGTCCCGCGAGATCGTCCCGTTCCGACCGCGCACGAGATCCTTGTAGTCGAGCGTCACCTTCGCGACGTGCGTCGCGCCAGCGCCCGCCGGCACCTCGAGCTCCATGAGGATCACGTGCTGATCGCCGCGTCGGAAGGTCGGCAAGTGGAGGCGAAGGCCGCGCTCCTCCTCGCGCGCGCGGTTCGTGGCGATGCCGAGCTCGCGGGCGATGCGGCGATCCGTGGCGACCTCGGTCGCGCGAACGGCCGCGTGCTCCTCCTCGCCGAGCAGGCGTGAGCCGTAGACCTGGCGCGCGATCACGCCCTCGCCGAGCTCGACGCGGACCCGCAGCGCCTGCGCGACGGCCTGCGCGCGCGCGAGCAGCTCGTCCTCCAAGATCGTCCCGATGTCCTCGGGGCGCCGTACGAAGTGGTAGCTGCCGCTGCCCTCGCGCGCGATCGCGAGCATCGTCTGCTCGTCGAAGTCGGTCCCGAGCCCGATCGCGCTCGTCAGCACGCCGTGTCGATCGAAGAGTCGGCGGCTGATCGCGCCGAGCTCGCGCGCGGACGTCTGCCCCACCGTCGCCTGACCGTCGCTGACGAGCAGCACGAGGCCGACGGCGTCGGGCGCCGCCTTCGGCCGCGCCGCGGCGATCTCGAGGCCGCCTTCGATGTTGGTCCCGCCCCCCACCACGAGGCGGTCGATGGCGGCGTGCGCGGCCCGCCCGTCGCCACGGCGGACGGCCGCGAGGTCGAGGCTCGCGTCGCTCGCATAGCTGACGAGCGTGAAGCGATCGTTCGGCCCGAGCGCGTCCACGACGGCGTGCGCCGCCGCGATGGCGTGCCGCCACTTCTCGCCGTGCATCGACCCGCTGCGGTCGAGCACGAGGCGCACGTCCATCGGCGGGCGGCGCGGCAGCTCCCCCTGATGACCGAGGAGCGCGATCTGCAAGTGCACGCGATCCCGCGCCGAGTCGAGCCGCTCGCGCTCGAGCTCGGCGAACATCGCCATCCCCTCGCCGGCCGGGCGCGGATAGGGCAAGGGCTCGCGGTCGGCGAAGGCCTCGAGCCTCACGTGCTGGCCGCCGACCATCACGCCGCGATCGAGGAGGTCGTCGAGGCGCGCGCGGACGCCGTTGCCGGCCACGAAGGTCGACGCGAGCACCCCCGTCTGCGGGAGCGCCGCGGGCGCCGAGGGGAGCGCCCGCGCCGGCGTCGCGTGCGGGGCATAGGAGCTCATCGTCGACGCGAAGCCGTCCACCGAGGGGCGCCCGGTGGTCCGCGGCCGAGCTCGCTCGGGGGCCGCCGCGTGCGGAGCAGAGGGTGGCTCTGCCAAGGCAGGTGCGAACATGCCCGCGCTCGCTCCGGAGGCGCCCCCGCGCGCCTGAAGGCGCCCCGGGAAGTCCCCGGCTGTCGCTGTCACCATCTCGGGTAGCTCGGCCACCTCGTCGACCGCTTCCGACGGGTACCCCTCCCGCCTGGCGGGCTCCGCCGCGACACCGTGCGCGACGACGTCCGCTGCGATGTCGGGCGCGACCGTGCCCACCGAGCCCACGGGCTCCGCCTCGGAGCAAGCAAACACGCCCCCCAAGAGAACGAGCACCACCGCGCTCGAGACGCACCTCTGCCCTGCCACCGACCGGTAGCTCGTCGCCGCTCCCATGCTCATCCTCCTCCGCGCCGAGCACGGCGCGTCTCGGGAGAGGGGACACGGCGCCCGCGGGGCGCCTTGGGGTTTTTTTTGGCTCCGTCGATCAGGCGCGGTCCGGAGACGCGCAACGAACCGTCCTCACCCACGCCGAGCTCGCCGGACGCCGCGCAGCTTCCTTGTCCCGGCACCCTCGCGCGCCTACGATCCCACGCATGAGCGAGCGCATCTCACGTCGTGTCTTCCTCGCGCGCGGAGCGGCCTTCGGGGCCGCCGCGGGCACCCTCTTGACCATCGGCTGCGGTGGAGGCAGCGAAGAGCTCTCCTGCACGGACGTCTCCGGCCTCTCGGCTGGCGAGCAGGCGGCCCGAAGCGGCCTCGCCTACGTCGACAACTCGCCCCACGGCGCCCAGAAGAACTGCCTCAATTGCAACTTCTACACGGAGGCGCCCGCGGGTCAGTGCGGCGGTTGCACCCTCGTCAAGGGTCCGATCCATCCGCAGGGGTACTGCAACGGTTGGGCCGCGAAGGCCTGAGACGGCCTCGGCCGAACCACGCACCGAAGGCCCGCGGCGACGCGGGCCTTCGCGTTGTCCGCCGCCGCCGGGTCCGTCAGAAGATCTCGTGCTCTTTGCAGAAGAGCAGCGGCGCGTCCGGGGCGTCCGCCGTCGCTGCCCGATGACGCGCCACGGGGAAGCCGTGCTCGCACCGCTCCGTGTCCGGATCGAAGTGCAGGCACTCCTCGCAATAGAGACGGAGCGCGAAGCGCTCGGCTTGCTCGCGGAACTTGGCGTCGCGATCGAGGATCACGGCTCGATCTTCGCGACGCGTCCTGCGTGCCGACCGCCCTCGAAGCTGCCCTCGACGAAGGCCGCGAGGATGTCCTCCGCGAGCCCCGCGCCGACGACCCGCGCGCCGAGACACAGCACGTTCGCGTCGTTGTGCGCGCGCGTCATCCGCGCGCTGAAGGTGTCGCCGCAGAGCGCCGCGCGGATGCCCGGGTGCCGGTTGGCCGCCATGCTCATCCCGAGCCCGGTCCCGCAGACGAGCAGACCGAGCGTCCCAGGGCGCGCGAGCACCTCGGCGCAGACGGCGTGCGCCCAGTCCGGGTAGTCGGTCGAGGCCTCCTCGTGCGTCCCGAGGTCGACCACCTCGTGGCCGTTCACCTCGAGCCAGCGCACCAGGTGCGCCCGGAGCTCCCGTCCCGCGTGATCGCTGCCGGCGACGAAACGCATCAGGGCTTCCGCAGGAGCAGGCTGACGTTCGTCCCGCCGAAGCCGAAGGAGTTGCTCAGCGCCACCCGCGTCACCCGCTCCTTGGCGGTGTGCGGGACGAGCTCGAGCCCCTCGCAGGCCGGATCGGGGTCGTCGAGGTTGATGGTCGGCGGCACGATGTCGTGACGCAGCACCAACGACGCGAGCGCGGCCTCGAGGCCGCCCGCCGCGCCGAGCAGGTGCCCGTGCACGCTCTTCGTCGAGCTGATCCAGAGGTGGTCCTGCGCGTGCGCGCCGAAGACCGCACGGATCGCCTGTAGCTCCTGGACATCCCCCGTGGGCGTCGAGGTGCCGTGCGCGTTCACGTAGTCGACCTCGCTCGGGGCGATGCCAGCGTCGGCGAGCGCGGCCCGCATCGCGCGCTGCGCGCCCTCACCTTCGGGCGCCGGCTGCGTGAGGTGGTAGGCGTCGGCGGTCGCGCCGTAGCCGATGACCTCGGCGAGGATCGGGGCGCCGCGCTTCATCGCGAGCTCGCGCTCCTCGAGCATCACGACGCCCGCGCCCTCCGAGATCACGAAGCCGTCGCGGCCGGTGTCGAAGGGGCGTGAGGCCCGCTCGGGCTCGTCGTTGCGCTTCGAGAGCGCGCGCATCGAGGCGAAGCCCGCGACGCCGAGGGGCGTGACGGCCGCCTCCGCGCCGCCCGCGACGGCCGCGTCGATGCCGCCGCGCTGGATCCATCGGAACGCCTCGCCGATCGCGTGCGCGCCGCTGGAGCACGCGCTCGTCGTCGTCAGGCTCGGGCCGCGGAAGCCGTAGCGCATCGACACCTGACCCGGTGCCAGGTTCGAGATCGCCGAGGGAATGAAGTAGGGGGAGACGCGGCGCGCCCCCTTCTGCATCAAGACGGAGTGCTGCTGCTCGACCATCTCGAGCCCGCAGAACCCCACGCCGATGAAGGTGCCCGTGCGGTCCTTCAGCGCGTCATCCGGCGCGAAGCCCGACCCCTCGACCGCCTGCACGCTGGCGCCCAGCGCGAGGTGGATGAAGCGCGCCATCTCTCGCAGGCGCTTCTTCTCGATGTAGACCTCGGGGTCGAAGTCCGTGCACTCGCCCGCGATCTGCGAGGCGGTGTCGGACGGATCCCACGCCTGAATGCGCGCGATCCCGCTCCGCCCCGCGACGGCGGCCGCCCAGGTCTTCTCGATGTCGTTGCCGCAAGGGCTCACCGCCCCGACGCCCGTGATCACGACTCTACGCATCGCGTCTCCGCTCGCTCCTTCGGCGCCCGAGCCCAGCGCAGCCGGTGGGGCGCAGTTCCCATTGGGGGTCGGATCTACCTGCTCTTCGCGGCGGATCGAGCGGCGTCACCGAGACGTCGCTCGCGACCGCGGGGGGGCTCGGCGAGGCGCGCCCGCCGAGCCCACGCGCTCAGTTCGCGCGCTCCTGGATGTAGCCGATCGCGTCACCGACGGTGCGAATCTTCTCCGTGTCCTCGTCCGGGATGTCGATCTCGAACTGCTCCTCGAACGCGAGCACGAGCTCGACGATGGCGAGCGAGTCGGCGCCGAGATCGTCGATGAACGAGGCCTCCGCCTTGATCTCCGCGATGTCGACGTCGAGCTGTTGCGAGATGATCTCTTTGACCTTGTCCGCGATTTCCATTGCGTCTCCTTCAACGTGCGGCCTCTCTACCGCATCGCCCGTCCCGCCGCAGCGGTGACAACATGAGAACCAATCGTTGGTTCAGACGTACATTCCGCCGTTCACGCGGAGCACTTGCCCCGTCACGTACGACGCCTCGTCGCTGACGAGGAAGAGCACCGCGGCCGCGACCTCTTCGGGGCGACCGACCCTGCCGACGGGGGTCGACGCGACGATCGCGCCCTTCGCTTCTTCCGGCAGGTTGGAGGTCATGTCGGTCTCGATGTAGCCGGGCGCGACCGCGTTGACCGTCACCCCGCGCGAGGCGTACTCGCGAGCGAGGGTCTTCGTCAACCCGAGGACCGCCGCCTTCGTCGCCGAGTAGACGGCCTGACCGGGGTTGCCGGCCTCACCCACCACGCTCGAGAGGTTCACGATCCGGCCGTGCCGGGCCTTCATCATCGGGCGAATGGCCGCCTTGGCGCACCAGAGCGCTCCGTTCACGTTGGTCGCGAAGCTGTCCGCGACCTCGTCCGGCTTCACCCGCAGCAG
>JAHBWH010000184.1 GCA_019637115.1 Myxococcales bacterium
CGCCGGATCGGCTCGACGCGACGCTCGACGCCTCGCGTCGGCGCGCGTTCGTCCCGCGGCTCGAGGCGCGCTTCGACTTCTTCCGATCGCGAGAAGAGACCGCGGAGTCGCAGCGCGTCATGAACGTCGCCGAGCGCGACGCGTGGCTCGCGCAGCGCGGCTTCGTCGTCTTCGTGCAGGCGACGTGGAGCTTCGGCGAGGCGGCCACGGGCCACGCTCTGTTCGCCGACGAACGCGCCGCCGCGTACGAGGTGCAGCGCCAGCTCGGCTTCGCGATCGAGGACGGCTGGCACGAGCGCCGACGCTTGCTCGTCCGGTTGTCGCGTGGCGTACCCGATCGCTTCGTGGGTGAGGCGATCCGGGCGCGGGTCGAGGTCATCGAGGCGCTCCTCGCCATGTGGGCGGGGGATGCCGTGGACGGGGCGGAGGGATCGTGATGGACCGACGGTCGACGGCGAGTGGGTGGTCTGTCTGCGTCGCGCCCGCGCGGCGCCTCGCGTCGTGGGTCGCGCTCGCGGCGCTCGCGGCGACCACGCCAGCGCCCGGCGCTGCGCAGACCGACGAGGAGGTCGCCGCGGCCCGCGCGCGCTTCGAGGTCGATCCCCCGGTCGGAGAGACGGTGCAGGCGGCGCTCCGGCATTTCCGCGTGAGCCCCGACGCGATCGACGCCCTGCGTCGTGCGTCGCGCGCGCGCGCGCTCATGCCGCTCGTCGCTGGGGGCTATCGCTTCGACGACGACGCGGAGACCAGCTTCGAGCAGCAGCGGCTCTTTCAGCCGCGCGAGGTCGACGGACGGGGCGCCGTGCGACGCCACTCCGTCACCGCGGGCGCCATCTGGGATCTCCGCGAGGCGGTCTTCAACCCCGCGCAGATCCAGGCGTACGGCCTCGTCGGTGTGCAGCGCGACGTCATGCTCGAGGTGACGCGCACGTACTACATGCGTCGACTCTTGCAGCTCCGCCTCGCGCTCCGCCCCCCCGAGGACGAGCTGGCTCGCATGACCTTAGAGCTCCGCGTCGAAGAGTTCACGGCGATCCTCGACGCGCTCACCGGCGGCTGGTTCGCCCGAGAGCTCGTCGCGCGTGCGCGCGCGCGGCGGGCCGATTGAGCTCCGACCTTCGTTCTCCAGCCGCCCCTCTCGTCGGCTCGTCCCTCCTCTTCTCCGTTTCTCCATCGCTCCCTCCACTCCTTCCACTCCCTCCACTCCCTCCACTCCCTCACCCGCCCCCCCAGGAGCCCCATGTTGCACGTCATCGTCCAAACCCCTTGCGTCCAAGTCTACGAGCTCGCCAACCACCTCGCGGACTCGGTCACCCAGGACATCCTCCGGCTACCCATCCGCGACGCCGCGGCCCGGCGTGCGCTCCTCGAGCACGATCCCGCGGTCGGACAGGTCGTCGGCTTCGAGGTTCGTCTCGTCGACGGGACCGTCGCCCTTCGAGGCAAGGGGCGCGCTCGCTCCGCCATCCTCGGTGAGCGCGGGGTCGAGCTCGAGATCTCGAGCTACTACCTCGAGGGCCCGGGCGCGCCGCTCTTCTGGGATCTCGCGCGACAGCAGCACACTTCGCGCGCCTCGAGCCCGTCCATCCCGCCGATCTGGGGGGACGAGACGGTGCCCGAGGATGGGCGCCCCGGCATCGGCGACATCTGGAACGCGTCGGGCACCGTCATCCTCGACCCCATCACCCCCGACTGATCGCACCCCGCTCCCGCTGGAGATCCCACATGCGTCTCTCGATCACGATCGCACTCACCTCGCTCTCCGCGCTCGCCGCCTGCGCCTCGGCGCCGCTGCCGCTGCCACCGCCCGACGTCGAGGTCCCGTACGTCGAGGGGCTGTCCGCGACGGAGCTCGCGGTCGGCGATCCGCTGGTCTTCTACGGGCGTGGGTTCCTCGACGACGAGCGCGGCTGGGTGGACATCCACTTCCGGGGCGACTTCGTGACCGAAGGCGGCGTCCGGGAGCCCGTGGACGCGACCTTCCCACTGCGCCGCAACCGACACGGAGAGGTCGATTGGCTCGCCTTTGGCGCCTACCGCTTCCCGTTCGGCGACGGCCGCACCCTGGGCGAGTTCGAGGGGACGGTCCGCGCCATCAACCGCCTCTATGACGGCTCCACGGCGCCTCAGCCGGAGACGGGTGCGCTGCTCGTCCGGCTGCGCATGAGGCCTTCGATCGTGCTGCGAGACTTTCGCGCGATGGGCGACACCTGGTACGCGGACTGTGCGGAGCCCTCCACGACGGTGATCCATGGCGTGCCCTACGGCGTTCGGGTCGAGGCGGTCGGCTTCACGCCGGAGTCGGTCGAGCTCGTCTTCTCGGAGGGGTTGCTCGTCGACGACACCATCACGGCCGAGCCGACGCGCATCACGCGCCGATCGAACGAAGCGCAGCACGCGGCGTTCGTCCGCTTCGCGCCGGTCCCCGATCTCGTCGAGGGCTTCGGCGCGTCGTTCACGGCGCGCATGGTCGACACCGAAGGGAGGACCCACGAGCTGACGCACGCGGTCGTCGTTCGCCGGCCGCTCGAGACCTTCTACACGACGCGCATGCAGATCGCGGAGCTCTTCGAGCCCGAGCCGGTGAGCGGCTGCATCCCCGGAGGCCCCTCCTCGGTGGTCGTGACCTACGCCGAGAACCGCTCCGAGACGCGCACCCGGAGCGCGCAGCGGACCATCCAGCGTGGCTGGTCGACCATGTATGGCACGCAGCACAGCGAGAGCTGGGGCGCCTCGCTGACGGATGGCGTGACGGACACCGAGTCGCGCATGGTGACGGTCTCGGACGCGCGCACGCAGGGCGGCATGGAGACCGTCACCGACAGCTTCTCGTCCACGCGGGGCCGGACCGCGACGACCAGCGTCGAGTTCCAGGACATCGAGTCCGAGCGCGTCGGTTGGAGCGTCGGCGAGGGTCGCACCGAGTCGCGCAGCAACGAGGTCGGCATCGGCGCTTCGGGGAGCGTGGAGGCCGGCATCCCCGGCGTCGGCAAGGGCACCGTGGGGGTGAACGGTCATTACCGCCGGGGCTGGGGCAGCGCCGACAGCATCGAGATTGGCCGCGAGGGACAGGTCGCGACCGAGCGTCGCGTGGGCGCCGGCGCGAGCGCCAGCGAGAACGCCTCGGTCACCGAGGGGCGCTCGCGCGCGTCCGGGCGGCACTGGGCCCAGACGCAGACCTACGCCGAGAGCAACGGCTTCTCGCGCGCGAGAACACAGCAGCAGACGCGCTCGCACACGCAGGCCGTACAACACAGCCAGTCGGTCGGCGCGAGCCTCGGCGAGAGCGAGACCGAGATCTACACCGTCAGCACGACCGAGGCGACGACGCTCGCAGTCACGGGAGCGGTGTGGGCGGGTCAGTACGGTGTTTGGTATCGGCAGACCACGCGCCTGGCGCGCTTCGGCGCGGTGGTGGCGTTCGACCTCTGCGGCAACGGAACCCAGGTCGGCGAGGTGCTCCTCGATGATTGGACGTGGGCGCCCGACCTCGCCATCGGCGACGCATGCCCGCCCGAGCCGAACCTGCCGGCCGCGGACTGTCGCATCGAGCCCTGCATGAGCCGCTGAGCGGCCTCGCCCGGATCGGGGAGCGGCAGTTCTCGCAGTCCGCGCTGCCGAGTGAGGGCGGACCCTCGCGACCATGCACCACCATTCGCGCGACCTGGGATCGGCCGAGTCGTACCGGCTTCCCACACCGGGGTTGCGGGCCGGCGCCCGCGTGCAGTGCCGGGCGGGCCACAGCGGACATCCATGCACCTCGAATCGGTTACGCCGGTCGCCTCACGAAGCGCCCCGCGAGACCGCGGGGGTCTTCATGTCTCGCGCGAACCGCCCGCCGAGTCTCGTCCGTGCGGCTCAGCTTCGTGCGCGCCAGGACGTCCAATCACCCGTGATCGCGACCGTCACGTTCTCGGGCCGCTGCAAGTTCACGAAGAGCACCTGCCCATCCGGCGAGAAGCACGCCCCCGCGAGCTCGGCGCCGGGCGCGTCCTCGTCGTCGTCGCTCGGGGTCACCCGGAGGTTCCGGACGAGCGTACGCACCTCGCCGTCGGCGCCCAGCACCCGCACGTGTTGGTGGGTGGCGCCGTCGCGGCGGTCGTAGTTGTCTTCGCAGATCACGAGCTCTCCCCACGGGCTCACGACCAGGTTGTCCGGCATCGAGAGCACCGCGCGGTCGACGACCTGAGCCACGAGCTCGAGCACATCACGCCCGGGGTCGAGTCGATACACTTGCCCCGCGCCGGCGGGGCCCGCCAACGCAGCGACGAAGAAGATCGAGCCGTCGCTCGGGTCTCGGGCGATCCCCTCGCATCGGTTGAACCGCGACGCGCCCGCGGTGGCGCCTTGGACGCGGCATCGTTCGTCGGTCGCGAGGGGGTCGTCGATGCGGACCCACTCCACGGCGAACCTCACCCCAACGGTCAGAGGCGCGCCTGGCCCGTGCGGGCCCCCCGCGCGCGGATCGGTGTAAGGGACCGAGGGGATCCTCAGCGCTTCGAGTCGACCTGCGCCGAGCGGGCGCGCGGCGTCGTCGGGGACGTGTCGGTAGATCAGCCCGTCGGCGTGATCCTCGGTCATGAAGAGCACGCCGGTCGCGGGATCGAGCGCGACCCCCTCGCGCTTGAATCGACCGAGGCTCGTGAGGCGGCGGGCGTGCGCGTCCGTGAGCGTGTCGTCGTCCGCGCGGGTCCAGAACGCGAAGCCGTGGTCGTCGGCGTCGGACTCTTCGCACGTGATCCAGCCGTCCGCGTCGTCGACGCGCGCAGGCCCGCCCGCGCAGTTCAGATCCGTCCCCGCGAGGACGAGGTTCGAGCGGACGACGGGCGCGGCGTCCACGGCCCCCGCGAGCGCGCGGCGGAGCGACGACGGATCGAGCACCACGCGCGTCACCCCGCCCCGCCGGTCGGGGTCGTAGACGCGGGGGTCGTCGGGCCAAGGTCGCCGCTCTCCAGGGGCTCGTCCGAGCTCGTGGTTTCGCAGGAGCACCCAGGCGCCGTCGACCTCGTGGCATGCCATGCCGTCGGGCTGCTCGGGGACGGCGTGCCCATCACTCATCATGTCACCCGCGCGTTGGATGACGCAGGCGGAGAAGCCCAACGGCAGCTCGAGCAACCCGTCCAGCGCCTCCGTCGTCTGCACGATCGCGGCGCCGCCCGCCGTCGAGCGCGCGCTGGCGACCTGCGTCGCACGGCCGCGACATCCAAGGGCTGCGGCCAGCATCGAGACCGAGCCGCCGTACACGAAACCTCGGCGTTTCATGGAGAGGAGTATTCGGTCTGGCGGTCGTGGATCCAGCGTCACGACGGAAACGAAAGGCCCCACGCCCTCCACTCCGGTGGCCACCAGCGCGTGAGCGGCGCTCACCGTATCCGGTGGGCCGCGCGTGAGCGGCGTTCTCCGTCGCCGCCTGCACGGTCGCGCCACCAAGAACCGCCGAGAATTCCGAGAACGCGAGCATGTAGGACATTGGCACACGCTGTGCTCTTACGGACGGCATCGATGGGTCCCATCGACACGAGGGTTCTCATGAAGACGACGTCACTGCTCCTCTGCTTCTTCTCCATCGCGCTCGGGTGCGCGCTGCCCACCGAGCCGACCGCCGGAGCACACACCGACGACGAGGGCTCGCTCGGCTTCGACACGGCGGCCGCGACCCGCGCGGGCGGCTTCTCGGACGTCTCGGACCACTGGGCCGGTCCGGTGATCCAGTTCCTCGGTCGCCACGGGGTCGAGCGCCGCGACGAGCGGATCATTCTCGTCCGCGCGGGCGACGACGCGATGACGCCGGTGCTTCGTGGCTTCGGTGATGGCACCTTCCGGCCGAACGAGCGCCTGACCCGAGAGCAGCTCGCGGCGCTCATCCTCGCGCTCCGGCCCGACCTCGAGGTGGAGCATTGGCAGGCGTGCGACGGCCACGTGGCTGAGCAGACGCTCGACGCCGAGCTCGTCGACGCCGGGTCGATCGGGGCTTGGGCGCGGACGCAGGTCTGCGTGGCGGTTCGCGGCGGCCTGCTCGAGGGGAAGCGGCTCCCCGGCACCGAGGAGCGTCGCTTCGATCCGGCGGCGCCGCTCACCAAGTCGGAGCTGCTCGCGGTCCTGCGTCGGGTCTTCGACTGGCACCAGCCGATCTTCCCGGGGGCCGACGAGTCGAACGCGCTCCACGTCGATTGCTCGCGCGTCGCCGACGCTCGTTGGCAGGCCTATTGTGATTGGATCGAGCCCGACGTGACGCTGTCGACGTCGAGCAACGGGTGGGATTGGGCGCTCGTCGACTTCGCCCACCACCACTACGTCATCGCGGTCGACGAGGATCGGTACGCGCCCGACCTCTCGAAGGACGCCGTGACCCGCGGCGAGGTCGCCGCGGCGATCTACCTCTCGCTCTCTCACGCTTTCGCGTTCGAGCAGCTCAAGTCGCTCCCGCCCGAGCCCGGCGCGGCCACCAACCCCTTCGACGACGACGACGGCTGTGTCCCGCTGAGCGTCGCTCGCCGTGTGGTGGGCGCGGACGTGCACTTCGGCGACGTCGAGGACCGCGGGAACCGCGACCAAGGTCACGACAGCCTCGCGACCAACCTCTGCGAGCTCTGAGTCGTCGCCGCTGGATCGTCGCCTGGATCGTCACCGCGCCGAGCGAGCCCGGAGGTGTCGCGAAGACGGAGGTGTCGCGAAGACGGAGGTGTCGCGAAGACGGGGGTGTCGCGAAGACGGGGGTGTCGCGAAGCGCCGAAATCCCCGTATCCTCGCGCACGACATGATGCTCCGCGCGCTCGCCGTGTTGTTAGTCCTCGGCGCTTGCGACTGTGGTCGCAAATCGGATGAGGAGATCCTCGCCGAGCGCATCGACTCCACACCCGTGCACGTGTACCTCGCGGCGAAGATCGCGCTCACGAAGGGCGGCGACGATCCGGAGATCGTCGAGGCGCGGCGCGTCTTCTCGGCGGCGATGACGAGCCCGCACGTGCTGGGCGCGCTCGTCCGCGGAGAGGGCGACGCGCCCGCGCTCTCCCCGAGCGACGCGCTCGCGCTCACGCGCGCGCTCGTCGGGATGAAGGGGCTCGGCCAGCGCGCCCTGCGCGAGGGGAAGGACGACGAGCTCGAGCCCCTGCTGCCGGCCCTGCTCGGGCTGGCCGGTCACGGAGACGCGCTGCCGGGCGTCGACCGCAACACCGACCACGCGCTCTTCTTCTTGGGCCTCTGGGTCGCGAAGGTGCACCCGAAGGTCCCCACTCCGATCCCACAGGAGGTGCTGCTCTACGAGGCCTCCCGCACCGACGCCGCCGCGCTCGCGTGGCCCGCGCTCGCGCCGCCGGTCCTCTCGCTTCGCGCGTACACCTACGCGACGAACGAGCTCTGCGACCTCGCGCGCCGGGACGCCACCGCGCTCGGCGCGCTCCAAGGACGCGCCGTCGCGCTCCAGGGGCTCTTCACGCCGGTCGGGGGCTCGGCGCTCGACGCCGAGAGCGCCGTCGTGGTCGACGAGGGGCTGCTCTCGATCGCGCACGCCTCGACGGCGGTCTGCTACTACGGCCGCGGTGAACGAGAGCAGGGCGACGAGGCGCTCGGTCATTTCGTCGACGCGGCCGCGCGCATGGGGACGCCCCCCGAGGATCTCGCGTTGGTTCGCGCCTACCTCGCGTACCGACGGGGCGACCTCGCGGACGCGCGCGCGATGCTCACGCTCGCGAAGAGCTCGTCGCGCTGGGACGAGCGCGAGCGCCGTCGCATCGACGAGCTCCTGACGCACCTCGACCGCGACGACACGGGGGCGCTCGATCGCTTCTTCGACAAGGTCTTCTTCGCGAGCTTCGCGGTGAAGGTGGCCTTCGACGCCCTCGAGAAGACGGGTGCGCCGGCCGCCATCGCCGAGACCCCGTTCTTTCGGACGATGTCGGGCTTCACCGGCGCCATCGGCGACGCCATCGGCGGCGCGCGGGCGCGGGTGGACGAGGCGGCGCGAGACGTGGACGAGGCGGCGCGAGGCGTCGGCGAGAAGGCACGAGGCCTCTGGGAGAAGGTGCGCGGCGAGTGACTCGCTCGAACGCGGGTCGCGGCATGACCCCGAGCGGCGACGCCATCGCGCGCTCGCTCGGGCGGCGCGTCGAGTGATTCACTCGAACGCGGGCTCGCACGTGATCCCGAGCAACGACGCCATCGCGCAGTCGCTCGGCTGACGCGGACCCGTGCCGAGCATCGACAGCCGCGCGCAATCCCACTCGCCCTCGCAGCGGTTCTGGGTCTCGAACCAGGTGCAGAAGGAGCTCGCGCAGGTGTCTTGGTCCGTGTAGGTCGGGCACGCGAGCTGCGCTTGCCGCATCTCGTCGCTCGCCCACGCGCAGCGCTCGGTTTCGGCGTTCCACTGACAGAACGAGCCACCCGTGAACGTGCAGCTCGCGCTGTCGGCGAAGGTCGGGCAGTTGAAGCGAACGAGGCAGGAGCGCGTGTAGCCGGGCTCGCAGCCGATGTCGGGCACACACATCATCCCGAGCGGCGCGCAGCTCCCCGTGCCGCGGCAGCCGATGAAGGTCGTGCCCCCGCCGCCCGCGTCGCTCTCGATCGTCGCGTCCGCCGTCGTCCCGCCGCCGTCGTTCGGCGTGGCGTCGGCGGCGCCGCCCCCGTCGTGCGCGCCGGCATCCACCGAAGGATCGTCGTCGCCTCCGCACGCGACCGCGAGCGCACAGGCGCCGACCATGATCAGCCAAAGGTCCAGGATCCTCGTCCGCGATGCGCGCATCGTTGCTCCTTCGTGGGGCCTCCCCGAGAGGCGGCCGGCGTCGCGCGTTTGGGGCGCCACGCGACGTCGAAGCTACCGCGCTTCACCGAGCGGGCCCTGCGCCGGGCCCTTACTTGTCCTTACCGGCGAGGCCCCGCGCGGCGCGGGCTGCCCCCAGGCGGTCTCCGGGGGTGGCGAGGCGCTCACGAACGGACGCTCAGGTTCGGCTTCTTCGGCAGGTGCCGCAGGCCCATCCACGCCAGCGCGCTCATGTGCCGCGCGACCTCCTCGATCGGCGGCTTGCGCACGCCCGTCCACCAATGGCCCACGAAGGTCACCATCCCGACGAGCGCGTGCGCATAGATCGGGGCGGCTTTCGCGTCGTAGCCCGCACCTTCGAACGAGCGCACGAAGACGTGGCCTACACGCTCCGCGAGGTCGTTGAGCAGGCTCGACATGCGACCGCCACCCGAGGTGATCGGGGAGTCTCGCGAGAGCACCGCGAAGCCGTCCGGATCGTCCCGCACGTACGCGAGGAACGCGAGCGATGCGCGCTCGACGCGCTCCCGCGGGCTGCCGTCGCCGATCGCTTCTGCGATGCGCCGCACCACGTAGTCCATCTCGCGATCCACGATGACGGCATAGAGCCCCTCTTTGCCGCCGAAGTGCTCGTACACGATGGGCTTGCTGACCTTCGCGCGGGCCGCGATCTCCTCGACCGACGTCCCCTCGTAGCCGTGCTCGGCGAACACCGCACGTCCGACCGCCACGAGCTGAGCGCGGCGCTCGAGGGCAGGGAGACGCGCCTTGCGCGCACGCCCGGAGTCGGCCTTTCGGGCGCGGTCGGCCTCCCGACGCGTGCGCTCGGCGAGCTTCGACGCGTTCCGAGCCGACTTTTGATCCCCGAGCGCCTTCCGGCGCGCCTCGCGCGCCGCCTTCTTCGCCTCGTGCTCGTGTGCCTCGCGCACCCGCTTCTTCTCGGCGCGGTCGGCGCGCGCACGTTCTTCAGCCGCCTTCTTCTCGGCGCGGTCGGCGCGCGCACGCTCTTCAGCCGCCTTCTTCTCGGCGCGGTCGGCGCGCGTGCGCTCCTCGAGCGCCTTCTTCCGTGCATCGCGGTCGGCGCGCGCACGCTCTTCAGCCGCCTTCTTCTCGGCGCGGTCGGCCCGCGTGCGCTCCTCGAGCGCGTCCTCAGGCGTTCGGCTCGTCGTGTCGTTGGTCGCCTTCGCGCGTCGCCCGGAGCTGGCCATGCGCTCCTTTACTACTCTCGCGTAAGTTACGCTATCGTTGCACTTTCGTGTCCGAGACGGGGTTGGCTTGGGCCCTCCAGCGTTCTTGCGTCGGCACGTCGCCTCTCTCGATTTTGCGTCCTCAGTGGGTATCTCGCGATGACCAAGTTGTGACTCGACGCGGCGCGTCATCGTGGCAACCTACGGTTGAGTAACATAGGAGGGCCGATGCTGAGCTCGATCGAGCGTCGCGTGAGCGCGACCCTGAGGGATGTCCGTGGCACGGCGGCGCGCCGGTTCTTCGTCGACCGACAGACGGGGCTCTGGCGCAGCGAGCTCGCGTGGCTCGGTGTACGGTCGCGCGACCACGCACGCGTCACCGCCGTGCTGGACGAGACGCCGGACACCCGGACGCTGGTGCTCGAGCCGCCGCGGGGCTGGGTGCCGCACCAGCCGGGGCAGTGGACGCGGGTCGAGATCGAGCTGGCGGGGGTTCGAACGAGCCGCTGCTATTCGCTCTCGTCCGCGCCGCACGATCCCGAGCTGCGCCTCACGATCAAGCGGGTTCCGAACGGGCGTGTCTCCGGCCGTCTGCACGCGCTGCGGGTCGGCGACTCGCTCCGCCTCTCGCCCGCGGAGGGGGAGTTCGTGCTGCCCGCGACTCCCGGTCCTCTGCTCCTGCTGAGCGGCGGCTCCGGGATCACGCCGATGCGCGCGATGTGGCGCACGCTGCAGGAGCGCGACGCGGCCGACGCCGTGATCGTCCATCACGCGCGCACCCGGGCCGACGTGATCTTCGCCGCGGAGCTCGAGCAGCTCGCGCGACGTCGGGGCTTCGTCGTCGTGGTGCGGCTCGACGACGATCCGCGCGGGAGAGTCGGCTTCGACGAGGTCGCGTTGCGCGCGGCGGTGCCGGACCTCGCGGAGCGCGAGACCTTCGTGTGCGGGCCGCCCGCGATGATGCAGCGCGTGGAGGCGATGGGGCTCGCGCGCCTGCACGTCGAGCGCTTCACCGCGGCGCCTCGACCGCCGCGAGCGCTCGACGTACGGGCCGCCTCCGAGGGCGCTCCGCAGGGAGTCTCGTTGCGCATCCAGGGTCGGGAAGGCGGGCGCGCGTTGTCCGTGCGCACCGACGGAACGCTGCTCGATCAGCTCGAAGCGGCGGGAGAGCGCCCCGCATCTGGCTGTCGCATGGGGCTGTGCCGCACCTGCTCCTGCCTCAAGCGCAGCGGCACGGTTCGTCACGCCATCAGCGGAGCGATCTCCGACGCTCCCGACGAGATCATCCAGCTCTGTGTCTCGGTGCCGTGCACCGACGTCGAGCTCGGGCCGGTCGTACGGACCCCGAGCGACCGGCGGACGAACGAGGTCGACGAGCGCGTGAAGGTACACGCGCACACGCCCGTGAAGAAAGTGCCGAGGTGATCATGGAGACGCGATCGATCGAGACCGTAGATCAGGCCACCGGGGCGAGCGCTGACCGCGCGCCGCGTCCGAGCGCCGGACGCACGAGTCGGCGCCTGAGCCGTGACGAAGCCGACGCGCTCGGACGCGAGCTGGACGCGATCCGCGCCGAGGTGCTCGCCGATCTGGGCGAGCGGGACGCGGCCCACATCCGGGCCGTGATGAAGGCCTCGGGAGCCGCGGCGATCGCGGGTCGAACGCTGCTGCACTTCGGGGTCGACCCCGTCACGTTCGCGCTGGGCACGGGCGCCCTCGGTTTGGCGAAGATCCTGGAGAACATGGAGATCGGCCACAACGTGATGCACGGGCAGTACGATTGGACCGGCGATCCAGCGCTCCGCGGCGAAACGTACGAGTGGGACATCGTCTGTCCGGGGGATGACTGGCGTCGGTCACACAATTACGAGCATCACACCTTCACGAACATCCTCGGGAGGGATCGCGACATCGGGTATGAGTTCTTGCGGGTCGCGGACGAGCAGCCGTGGGAGCCGCGGCACCTCGCCCAGCCCCTCACCGCGCTCGTGCTCGCGGTCTTCTTCGAGTGGGGCGTCGGGATGCACGAGCTTCGGGTCGCCGAGACCACCCGTGGCGAGCAGAGTCTCGCGGAGCTCTGGCGCCGCTCGGGGCCCTTCCTCGCGAAGTCCGGCTGGCAGATCGCGAAGGACTACCTCGTCTTCCCATTGCTCGCGGGACCGAACGCGCCGCGCGTCCTCGCGGGCAACGCGCTCGCGAACGTGGCGCGGAACCTCTGGGCCTTCTCGGTGATCTTCTGCGGACACTTCCCAGAGGGAGTCCGCGTCTACACCGAGCAAGAGACGAATGGAGAGTCGCGCGGTGAGTGGTACGTGCGGCAGATCAACGGGTCGGCCAACCTCGAGGGGAGTCGTTGGATGCACCTGATGACCGGACATCTGAGCCACCAGATCGAGCATCATCTCTTTCCAGATCTTCCGGCCGCCAGGTATCCGGAGATCGCCCCGCGCGTCCGCGCGATCTGTGAGCGCTACGGACAGAGGTATTCCTCCGGTTCGTTGGCGACTCAGCTCGCCGACGTCGCCAAGCGCATCGTGCGGCTCTCGTGGCCGCGCCGCCGCGATCTCGAGGCCAACGGCTCGGCGCTGGCGCGGCTGCTCGCGCGCGTCGCGTGAGTCGCGAGCTCACGCACGTAGAGGACGGCGCGCTCGGGCGAGACGCTCAGCGCGTCGAGCGCCGCGGACGGCCGCTCAACGATCGGCGCGGAGCGCGAGCACGCGGTCGCGCAGCGCCCCTGCCGGGAGCGCGGCGTCCACCGGCGCGCCGACGCGCACGCGCACGCGCGACCGGAAGCGGCGCGGGAAGAACCGCATCGGAAGGCCGTGCGCGTAGCTGAAGAAGCTCCCCCAGAGGCCGTCGAGGGCGACGGGTACGACCGGCACGGGGCGCGCAGCGAGGATGCGCTCGACGCCCGGCCGGAAGACGTCGACCTCACCGTCCCGCGTGCACTTCCCCTCGGGGAAGATGCCGACCACCTCGCCGGCCGCGAGCGCGGCGTCGATCTCCGCGAAGGCGCGCTCGAGGAGCGCCGGATCTTCCTTCGCTGGGGCGATCGGGATCACGCGGCAGAGGCGGAAGAGCCAACCGAGGCCGGGCAGACGCGCCATGCGGTGGTCCATCACGAAGCGCACGGGGCGCGGGCACAGGCCGCCGAGCACGAAGGCGTCGACGAAGCTCAGGTGGTTGGCGACGAGCAGGGCGGGCCCCTCCTCGGGTAGGTGCGCGAGCCCGCGCGCGTCGACGCGGTAGACGACACGAACGAGCGCCGCGACGCCGAGCCGGATCGCCTCGCGGTGCGCGAGCGCGAGCGCGGCGGCCGCGACGATCCCGAGGAAGAGCCCGAGCTCGGCGAAGAGCGCCTCGAGGCCGGCCCCACCGCCGAGGCGGAGGGCGGCATAGCCCGCGCCGAGCGTCATGAAGAGCGCGTTGACGACGTTGTTCGCGGCGATGATTTGCGCCCGCTCCTCCGCGCGTGCGCGACGCTGCAGCAGCGACATCAGGGGCACCGCGAAGAGGCCGCCCGCGACGCCGAGCGCGAAGAGGATCGCGGCCGTCGACGCGAGCGAGCCCGCGTGGGGCAGCGCTACCGTCAGCGACGCGAGCGCGGCGGCGGCCACGGGCACCCAGCCGAGGTCCACGCGGCCGCCGGAGAGCCGCTCGGCCGCGTACGAGCCGACGCCGATCCCGAAGGTGAACGCGGCCAGGAGCGTGGTGAGTCCGCCTTCTCCAGCCTGGAGCTGCTCGGCGAGGGCCGGGAGCTGGCCGAGCACGACCGCGCCCGCCAACCAGAACGCGCTCATGCCGAGCACCGCGCGCCAGCTCTGGCGGTCACGTCGCGCGACGCGGAGCAGGCTGCGCGTGCCACGGAGGAGGTTCGGGTCGACGGGCGCCGCGTCCGCGCTCGGCGGCGCGGCCGGGATGCGGCGCGCGCAGAACGTCCCGGCGACCGCGAGCGCGACGACGACGACGCCGACGAGCGGGACGCCGACGCCGGGTAGGCCGACGAGGAGCGCGCCAGCGAGCGTGCCGCCGAGGATCGCGAGGAAGGTCCCCGCCTCGACCAGGGCGTTACCCGCCACGAGCTCGTCTTCTTGCAGGTGCTGGGGCAAGAGCGCGTACTTGATCGGTCCGAAGAACGCGCTCTGCGCGCCCATGAGGAAGAGCGCGACGAAGAGCGTCGGCACCGAACCGACGAGGAAGCCCACGAGCGCGAGCGACATCGCGCCGATCTCCGCGCGCTTCAGCCATCGCGCGAGGCGCGCCTTGTCGGAGCGGTCGGCGAGCTGACCGGCCAGCGAGCCAAAGAGGAAGAAGGGCAGTACGAGCAGGGCCGTCGCCAGGTTGACGAGCAGCCCCTCGGGCGCGTCGCCGCGGCGGAAGGCGCCGAAGGTCAGCGCGACGACGAGCGCGCTCTTCAAGAGGTTGTCGTTGAAGGCCCCGAGGAGCTGGGTCCAGAAGAGGGGGGCGAACCGGCGGGTGCGGAGCAGGGCGAGCATGCGCCGAGGCATTGCGAAGCGCGTGCCTCTTTGAAGATGCGGCTGTTTTCGGTTTTGGTGCGACGAGGTGTGCACATGGGGTGATCGTCGAGTGAACCTTCGGTGTGCATGCGCGGTCAGCACTACGCGACCCGGCTCTCTGCGTCCGAGGTCGTGTGGGTCTGGTGTCCAGGGCTGCGTCCGCGTCCAGGTCCGGCGTCCGCGTCCGGGTGCGGCGTCCGCGTCCGGGTCCGGCGTCCGCGTCCGCGTCCGGCGTCCGCATCCCGGCTCCGGCGTCGCGTCCGGGTCCGGCGTCCGCGTCGGGGTCCGGCGTCCGCGTCCGGGTCCAGGTCCGGCGTCCGACGCCGCGGCCGGCGTCCGGGTCCGGGCTCGGAGACAGGTTCATCACTCGCGCGCGGGCGCGATCCGCCGCTCGGCGACGACGTCGAAGAGGCGCGCCTCTCGGTCCTGCGCCCAGGTGTAGAGGGCCAACCGGTCCAGGGTCGTGACGACGTGGTGGAGGTCGAGGGCCGCCGCCCACGCGATGCCAGCGCGGCGGGTGGCGTCGCTGGCGCGGCGGGTGGGCCGCGCAACGGTGAGGTGGGCCTTCGGGGGGCGCGTCTCTCGTGGCCGCGACGCAGCGTCGCAGAGCGGGTCTCGCACGAGCGCCATCCAGGCCTCGAAGACCTCGCGCCCGTTGACGAGCAGGGCCGAGAGCGCGGAGGGGCGGCGCGGGTTACCCATCGGCACGACCGCGCCCAGCGACACTCGCAGCGGGGCCTCGGCGAAGAGTGGGAGCTCCAGCGAGGCCTCCCACGCGGCGTGCGCGTCGCACGCGGCGCACGGGCCGAGGAAAGCCACCGTGAGGTGGCGGTCGGCGGGCGCGAAGGTCCGGACCCCGTCGGGCGGCGGTGAGGCGTCGAGCGCGTTCGTCAGCGCGTCGCTCTCGAAGGGGACGCCGAGGAAGAAGTTGGGCGCGGACATGCGGGCAGTATGCGCCCTTGGTCGCCCCGTTCGGCCTCCGATGGGCGGCCTCGCACCTCGCCCCGTTCGGCCTCCGATGGGCGGCGAGATCGAGATCGAGATCGGGAGCGTCGCACCTCACCACGTTCGGCTTCCGGTGGGTGGCGAGATCGAGATCGAGGAAGCGTCCCATCGCGAGGTAGGATCGCCTCGATGCGCACACTCTCGGTGGCCGACCGCGACTACCTCCGGCTCGTCTCCCGCGCGGCCTTCGCCAACCCCTTCGGCGTCCTCCGCTATGAGCTCGACGCCCAGCTCACGGGGCGCGCGCCGGACGATCCCGACATCGTCGCCCACGTGCTCGCGGGGCTCGAGGCGCGCCTCGCGGACGCGCGGGCCGCAGACGGTCGCGCCCTCCGCGCGACGCCCTACGGCCGCTTCGCGGCGGAGGACGCGCAGCTCCTAGAGGACGCGCTCCTCTTCGACGCCTTTCATCGCTTCGCCGACCCGCTCGACGATCTGCTCGCCCGCGAGCTCGGGGCGAGCGCCGCGCAGCCCTTCTCAGCGGCGCGCGAGATCGGCGCGTTCCTGATCGAGCGCGGCTTCCCCGAGGCGAGGGTGGGGCGCGCCCTCGAGCTCTTCTGGCAGCTCCGCCGCGCGTGGAGGCTCTTCCGCGAGTCGCTGCCGGGCGTGAGCGCCTCCGCGCGGCGTCTGCGCGCCGACCTCTGGGACGCCCTCTTCACGACCGACGTGCGCGTCTACGAGCGACACCTTTGGGATCGAATGGAGGACTTCTCGCTCCTGCTGCTCGGGCCGACCGGCACCGGGAAGGGCGCGGCCGCCCGCGCGCTCGGCCGCGCGGCCTTCGTCGCGTGGAAGCGCGATCGCTTCGCGCGCGCGTTCGAGTCGGCGTACGTGCCGCTCTCGCTCGCCGAGCTCCACGAGGGCCTCGTCGAGTCCGCGCTCTTCGGCCACGAGAAGGGGGCCTTCACCGGCGCGATCGCGCGACACGAGGGCGTGCTCGCGCGCTGCCCGGCGCACGGCGTGCTCTTCCTGGACGAGATCGGCGAGGTCTCGCTGCCCACGCAGACGAAGCTCCTGCGCGTCCTCCAGGATCGGACCTACAGCCCCGTCGGCAGCGCGGAGAGCCGCCGCTTCGAGGGGCGCGTCGTCGCGGCGACTCACCGGGACCTCGCGTCGCTCCGCGCCGAGGGAACCTTTCGCGACGACTTCTGGTATCGCCTCTCGAGCCATACGATCACGATCGCCTCGCTGCGACAGCGGCTCGACGAGGCGCCGGGCGAGCTCGAGGTGCTCGTCCGCGAGCTCGTCGCGCGCATCGTGGGCACCTCGGGCGCGAGCAACGTCGCCCTCGAGGCCGAGGTGCTCGAAGCGCTCGCGCGCGACCTCCCCGCCCGCTACCCGTGGCCGGGGAACGTCCGAGAGCTCGAGCAGGCGGTGCGCCGGGTCTTGCTGACGGGCGCCTGCGCCCCCGATCCGAAGCCAGGCGAGGTGCGCGGCCCGGCCGCGCGGTTCTGGGATCGGGCTGCGCGCGGGCAGCTCGATGCGACCGAGTTGCTCCAGGGCTATTGCGCGCTGCTCTACGTCGCGCACGGGACCTACGTCGACGTCGCTCGGCTGACACAGCTCGATCGCCGCACGGTGCAGAAGCACGTGCTCGCGGGGCGCGCGCTTTTGGAAGGCTG
>JAHBWH010000185.1 GCA_019637115.1 Myxococcales bacterium
ACGCAACGCGAACGCCACAACCACCGGGTACGACGCTGACGGAACCCCAACCACGACACGACCCGCGAACGCCGCGCCCGCGGGTGCGACAGCGTCGGAACCCAACCGCGGCCCCGGTCCCGGTCCCCGTCGCGGCCCCGGCCCCGGAAGGTGCGACCGACCATCAGTCCCAACGACGACACGCGACGCGAACGCCGCCAACACCGGGTACGACTGCGACGAAACCCCAAACGACCACACGCCACGCGAACGCCTCACGCGCGGGTGCGACAGCGTCGGAACCCAACCGCGGCCCCGGTCCCGGTCCCCGTCGCGGCCCCGGCCCCGGAAGGTGCGGCTGCCAACCAACTCCGACGACCCGAAGCAACGCGAACGCCTCCCCCCACGGGTACGACAGCGTCGCAACCCCACCGCGGCCGCGGTCCCGGTCCCCGTCGCGGCCCCGGCCCCGGAAGGTGCGACCGCCATCCAACCCCAACCACGAACGCCGCGCGACCGCCTCACCCGCGGGTACGGCACCGAGGGCATCACACCACGACACGCCGCGCGGGCGCCTCTGCCTCGGGAAGGGCAGCGACGGCCCACACACCGATCCCGCGACCGCGCCCCGCTAGCCGCGCCTCCCGACCCGAGGCATCCTCGCACCAGATGAACGACCGCGTCCTCCTCACCCTCGAGTCCCACGTCGCCCACGTGCGCCTCAACCGCGGCGACAAGCGCAACGGCCTCGACCCCGCGCTCTTCCAAGCGCTCGCCGAGACCGGACGTCGGCTCGTCCGCGAGCCTGGCGTCCGCGCCGTGGTCCTGAGCGGCGAGGGCCCCGCGTTCTGCGCCGGCCTCGACTTCCAGGCGTTCATGGCGACCCCGAACGCGAAGGAGTTGTTGCTCTCGCGTCCCGCGGATCGTCCGGCGAACCTCGCGCAGGAGGTCGGCTGGGTCTGGCGCGAGGTGCCGGTGCCCGTCATCGCGGCGATCCACGGCGCGTGCTTCGGCGGCGGCCTGCAGATCGCCCTCGGCGCGGACCTCCGGTACGCGAGCCCCGACGCGAAGCTCTCCGTGATGGAGATCGAGTACGGCCTCATCCCCGACATGTCGGGATCGGTCACGCTGCCTCAGCTCTTGCCGCTCGACGTCGCAAAAGAGCTCACCTTCACGGGCCGCGTCGTCGGCGCCGAAGAGGCGCGCTCGCTCGGCCTCGTCATGCGCGTCGTCGACGATCCGCTCGCCGCCGCGATGGAGACCGCGACCGCCATCGCCGCCCGCTCGCCCCACGCCATCCGCGCGGCGAAGCAGCTCTTCGAGGTGGCACCGCGCCTGAGCGTCCGCGAGGCCTTCGAGCTCGAGTCCGCGCTCCAGGTCGCCCTCCTCGGGAGCCCCAACCAGATCGAGGCGGTGATGGCGAAGATGCAGAAGCGCGCCGCCTCGTTCCGCGACGTCGAGGGTTCCACGTGAGCGACGAGGACCGCCGCGAGCCCGAGGGCCCCGCGTGAGCGACGACGGTGACGACGAGCGCCGCACCCCGCCGGGCATCGTGGCGCGGCTCCGCGCCACAATGCGGGAGATGCTGGAGGGCGAGGTCGAGCTCCTCGACACCCTCGCCGACCGCCTCGACGTCACGGTCCAGCGTTGGGCCGACGCGACCGGGCTCCGACGCCTCGTCGCCGACGAAGGCCCAGACCGGCTCTGCGCGCTCGGGGAGCCCGTCGAGCTCTCGGCGCGCATTGGGACGCTACGTCGCGCCGTGGCCGACGAGA
This sequence comes from Myxococcales bacterium, assembly GCA_019637115.1. Lineage (GTDB taxonomy): Bacteria > Myxococcota_A > Polyangia > Polyangiales > Houyiibacteriaceae > JACKEH01. Next base: position 1,755 of record JAHBWH010000185.1, read on the forward strand.
TCGCGTTCGTCGAGGTCCTCGACGACGACGGCGAGCGCGAGCTCGCCCGCGCGCGCCCGGACCGCGACGGCCTCGCCGCCGCCGTGACCATGCCCGACGCCGCGGGCGTCCACCGCGTCGTCGCGCGCGTCGTGGGCCGCTCGGGCCACGCCTTCGAAGAGTCGGTCACGGAGCTCGCGCTGCACGTCGTCGACGACGCGCCAGTCCTGCTCGTCGACGCCGAGCTCGCCCTCGCCCCGCCTCCCGAGCTCGCCGAGCGTCTCGACCATCTCCTCGCGCGCGGGTGGGTGGTCGCGTTCTTCGATCTCGCGAGCGAGGCTCGCCGCCCGCTCGTGCGCGACGCGATGAGCCGCCTCCTCGCCTCCGAGCACGCGCTCCTCGATCACTCCGGCGACGTCGACGAGCTGGCCGCGATGGGAGAAGCCTTCCTCCGCACCTTCGCCGTCATCGTGCTGCGCCGCTTGCGGGCCCGGGGGGTCGGCGTCGGCTGGGTCGTCGTCGCGAACGACGACGCGCTGCTTGGTTGCGAGGCCGAGGGGATCCCCGCGAGCATGGCGCTCCCGCCGGCCGTGGACGCCGCGCTCGACGCGGACGGGGCCGCCGCGCTCGACGCGGCTGAGTCCGCCGTCCGAGACTTCCACGCCGCGCGTCGCGCCGCCGAGGCCGAGGGACGCGGCGTCGAGCGACGCCTCGATCTCGTCACCCGAGCGACGCGCCGCGAGGGCAACCTCTTCCGCTTCGAGCTCGACAACCGGCGCGCACGCGAGGCGGTCTTCGCGGCCATCGAGGGCGCTGAGCGGCAGCTCCTCGTGCAGGTGTACATCCTCGAGGCGTCGCGCTTCACGGACCACCTGGCGGTGCGGCTCGTGCGGGCAGCGCGCCGGGGCGTGCGCGTGCGCTTGATCGTCGACGCGCTCTACAGCCGCGACAGCGTGCTGGGGCTCTCGAACCCGCTCGTCCGAGGCCTCGCCGACGAAGAAGGCATCGAGGTGGTGAGCGGCGACCCGATCCTCGGGGTCGGCGACCTCGACCTCATGCGGCTGAAGAACCGCGACCACCGAAAGCTCGTCGTCGCCGACGATCGGGTCGCGTTCGTCAGCGGGCGCAACGCGGGGGACCCGTACTACACGGGCTTCGACGAGGTCGCGATCTTCGACCACACGCCGCACGTCCACGTGCCGTGGCTCGACGCCCACGTCGAGGTCCGCGGCCCGCTCCTCGCGGACGTGCAGCGAAGCTTCCTCGGCGCGTGGACGCGGAGCGGCGGCGCGCCCTTCGAAGTCGGCGAGCCCGAGCCGGTGGGGACCTCGGCCGGCCGCCTCGTCGTGCATCACGGGGTCGACGACGCGAACGGCCTCCTCGCCTACGAGGCGCTCTTCGACGGCGCGAAGGACCACGTCTACATCCTCAACGACTTCCCGGTCGTCGCGAGCCTCGCCTCCGCCGCGCGCCGCGCGGTGCGGCGCGGGGTGCGCGTCGTCTTCCTCACGGGGAGCGCGCTGGCGCGGCGCGCCGACGGGACGTTCTTCGACGGCCCGAAGTACCGCGAGCTCTTCGAGCACTTCACCAAGCACCGCCTCGAGCCACTCCTCGAGGCCGGCGTCGAGGTCTACGAGGTGCAGACCCCGCCCCACCCCGACGTGGTCGCACGCGGCGGCGTCGTCCGCCCCTACGTCCACGCCAAGCTCGTCAGCGTCGACGGCAAGGTCGCGTCGTCGGGGAGCGCGAACCTCGACGTCACGGCGAGCTATTGGGAGCGCGAAGCGAACGTCGTCGTCGAAGATCCCTCGGTGGTCGAAGCGCTCGAAGCCGAGCTCGAGACCTGGGTCCGCGGGGGCGTCCGCCTCGACGTCGAGAGCGAGGCGTGGCGCAAGGAGGCCGTGCAGCGCGAGCTCGTCGCGCGCTTTTGGCCGAGCCTCGTCTATTCTTGAGTGGCGGCGCAGCTCGCGACCTCACGACGCGACCGCTCCGCGGTAGGGTCTACGACCGGAAGCGATCCGTCGCGGCGACGAGCGCCTGCGTGATGCCCGGCTCGAGCGCCGAGTGGCCGGCGTCGGGCACGATGTGCAGCTCGCTCGTTCGCCACGCCCGATGCAGCTCCCACGCGCTCTTCGGCGGGCAGACCACGTCGTAGCGCCCCTGCACGATCACGCCCGGGAGCCCGTCGAGCCGATGCGCGTCCACGAGGAGCTGCCCGTCGCGCTCGAAGAAGCCGCGGTTGACGAAGTAATGGCACTCGATGCGCGCGAACGCCTCCGCGAAGCGCGGCGACTCCGTCTTCGCCACGAGCCGCGCGTCCGGCAAGAGCCGAGACGTCCGCCCCTCCCAGCCGCTCCACGCCTTCGCGGCGCGCGCCCGCTCGCTCGGGTCGGCGCTCGTGAGCCGCCGGTGATAAGCGGCCACGAGGTCGTCGCGCTCCTCCTCGGGGATCGGCTCGAGGAATCCCTGCCAGGCGTCGGGGAAGATGCGGCTGCAGCCGTCCTGGTAGAACCAGCGGATCTCCTCCTCGCGGAGCAAGAAGATGCCGCGCAGCACGAGCTCGGTGACCCGCGTCGGGTGCGTCTGCGCGTAGGCAAGCGCGAGCGTGCTCCCCCAGCTGCCACCGAAGAGCTGCCACCGCTCGATGCCGAGGTGACGCCGCAACGTCTCCATGTCTTCGACGAGGTGCCAGGTGGTGTTCTCCTCGAGGCTCGCGAAGGGCTCGCTGCGGCCACAGCCGCGCTGGTCGAAGAGCACAATCCGGTAGGCGTCTGGATCGAAGAAGCGCCGCTGCGTCGGATCGGTGCCGCCACCGGGCCCGCCGTGCACGAAGAGCGCGGGCTTACCGCGAGGGTTCCCGCTTTGCTCGTACCGGACCCGGTGGCCACCGACCTGAAGCCAACCTTCGTCGTAGGGCTCGATCTCGGGGTAGAGCGACATCGGGACGAGGCTAACACCGCACCGACCGTGGCCGCCGCGGATTCTCATCGGTCGCCGAAGCTGCTACACGAGGCCCGCTCGCGGGCGCGAGCCAGGATTTGGACGAGATGGCGAGAAAGTACTTCGGGACGGACGGGATTCGAGGGCTCGCGAACGCGGGCGTGATGACGCCGGAGATGGCCTTCCGGATCGGGCTCGCGGTCACGTACCAGGCCCGCCAGCGCGTGACCCACCCGCCGCGGGTCGTGATCGGCAAGGACACCCGGCTCTCGGGTTACCTCTTCGAGACCGCGCTCGCGTCCGGCGTCTGCGCGATGGGCGGGCGCGTGCTCCTCAGCGGCCCGCTCCCGACCCCGGCCATCGCGCATTTGACCACGAGCATGCGCGCCGACGTCGGCGTGGTCATCAGCGCGTCGCACAACGCGTTCCCCGACAACGGGATCAAGCTCTTCGGTCCGGACGGCTTCAAGCTCCCGGACGCCGAAGAAGAGGCGCTCGAGGCGCTCATCGACGGCGACCGCCTCGACGCGGGTCGCCCGACCGGCGTGGACATCGGGCGCGCCGAGCGCCTCGACGACGCGCCGGGCCGCTACGTCGCGTTCGTAAAGGCGACCTTCCCGAGTCAGCGCTCGCTCGACGGGATCCGGATCGTCGTCGACGCCGCGCACGGCGCCGCGTACCGCACCGCCCCGCTCGTCTTCTCGGAGCTCGGCGCGGAGGTCCACGCCATCGGTGTCGAGCCCAACGGCAAGAACATCAACGCGGGCTTCGGCGCCCTCCACCCGGAGGCCTGCGCGCGCGCGGTCGTCGAGCGCGGCGCGCACCTCGGCATCGCCCTCGACGGCGACGCCGACCGCGTCATCGTCGTCGACGAGCGCGGCAACGAGGTCGACGGTGACGCGCTGATGGCGCTCTGCGCCACGCACCTGCTCGCGACGCGGCGCTTGAAGAAGCGCACGCTGGTGGCGACCGTGATGAGCAACCTCGGCCTCGAGCGCGCGGTCGAGAGCGCGGGCGGGAAGCTCCTCCGCTGCTCGGTGGGCGATCGCTACGTCGTGGAGACGCTGCGTCGACGTGGCCTGAGCTTCGGCGGCGAGCAGAGCGGCCACCTCGTCTTTCTCGACCACGCGACCACGGGCGACGGGCTCGTCGCCGCGCTGCAGCTCCTCGCGATCCTCATCGAGCGGGGCCGCCCGCTCTCCGAGCTCGCCGCCTCGATCATGGAGCGTGTCCCGCAGGTGCTGCTCAACGCGACCTTCGACGCGCGCCGCCCGCTCGACTCGATGCTCGCGACGCAGAAGTCGATCGCGTCGGTGGAGAAGAAGCTCGGCAAGAACGGCCGGGTCCTCGTCCGCTGGAGCGGCACCGAGCCCAAGCTACGCGTGATGATCGAGGGCCCGCACGAAGGCCGCATCGAGGCCTTCGCCCGCGACATCCTCGCGGCTGCGGAACGCGACCTTCGCTGATCCCGCCGCGCGGACCTCGCGCGGGCTTGGCGCCAACCACCAGCGACTCCCTCTCGACCGAACCTGCGTTGCAGGTCGCCGCCGTCCCCGCGAGGTCTCCCGGCCCGTGACCCACCCCGAGCCTCGTCGCCCAGCTTCGACGGTGGGACGCTCCCGCCACCCCTCGAACGAACACCAATGACGCACCGCGTCAGACTTGCTACCGTTTAGGGGATGCGCGCGCGAACCATCCTCTACCTCGGACCCCTCGACGGCAGCGATCCGCTCGGCGTGGCTCGCTCGGCGGCGCCGCGCCGCGGCCCCGACGGCGAGCTCCGCTACACGGTCGACGGCGTCCGCCGCGAGATCTTCGCGACCGACGATCCGACGCGCGCGTTCGCGTTCCTCGAAGCCCACGCGGTGGACCTCCTCGTGCTCGAGCTGCGGGCCCAACCGCCGAGCCGAGGAGAGAGCGCGCCCACCCTCCCCTTCGACGAGACGGCCGCGGGGCGGCTCGTCGGCGCGCTCTTCCCCGAGGGAGAGGTCGTGGCCGGACTCCAGCGCGGACGCGTGCTCGCGCTCGTCGGGCCGGACGTCGCGGGCACCCGCGCGGCCTACCGCTTCGGGCAGCTCGGGGTCGGCGGCGTGCTCTGCGCGCCGACCTGGGATCAGCTCCACCGCGCGATCGACGCCGCGCTCGCCGAGGGCGCGGCGGGCAAGATCGCCGTCTGCCTCGCGGGCGGCGGCATCGAAGGGCTGCTCTATGAGATCGGCGTGCTCCGCGCGCTCGACGCGTTCTTCGTGAACCGCCGCGTCCAGGACCTCGACCTCTTCTGCGGCATCAGCGCGGGCGCGGTCCTCGGCGCGTTCTTGGCCAACGGGATCGGCCCCGACGAGATCGCGCGCGCGTTCGCGGGCGGCAGCGCGCGCGTCCGCGCCCTCCGCAAAGCCGAGCTCTTCGACCCCAACATCGCCGAGCTCGCGGCCCGCGCCCCCGCGCTCGCCTCGGATCTGCTCCGCGGTCCCGGCCCACGGGGCGCGTTCAGCGCCGTCACCCGCGCGATCCCGAGCGGGGCGTTCGCCGGCGCCGGCCTCCGCCGTTACCTCCGCCATCACCTCAACCAACCGGGCCTCAGCGACCGCTTCAGCGGCCTGCGCCGCCCGCTCTTCGTCGGCGCGACCGACCAAGACACGAGCGAGGCCGTCCTCTTCGGCGCCCCGGGCTGGGACCACGTGCCCATCCACGCCGCCGTGCGCGCGTCCACCGCGCTCGTCCCTTTCTACGCGCCCGAGCGCATCGACGGCCGCTGGTACATCGACGGCAGCTTCACCCGCACCACGAACATGCGTGTCGCGGTCGAGCAGGGCGCGACGATGGTCATCCTCGTCGATCCCCTCGTCCCCGTGCACGCCGACGAGCCCGGCTACGTCCGCCGACGCGGCGGCGTCTTCGTCGGGATGCAAGCGATCAAGGCGCTGATCAACGGGCGCTTCCACAAAGCCGTCCGTGCGATCCGCGAGATGTACCCCGAGGTCTCGTTCTATCTCTTCCGCCCGGACGGCGACGAGATGCGCGTCCTCTCGGGCTCACCGATGAAGTACTTCTACCGGCGCGAGATCGAAGAGCTCGCCTTCCGGCACACGCTCACCAAGATCCGCGCCTCCTTCGCCGACCTCGAGCGAGACTTCGCGCGACATGGCGTCGTCTTCCGGGACCCCGACGAGCGCCCCGCGACGTCGAAAGAGCGCCTCGGCGCGCGCAGCGGCCTCGGCATCTGAGCGCGAGGTACCCGACGCGCGAGTACCCAGCCCACGAGGCACGCGGTGCTCGAGGTACCCAGCGCGCACCCAGCGCGCACCCAGCGCCGGCTACCCAGCGCGCGAGCTCGCGATCCACGTCGAGGTCCGCGAAGGCCTCAGACCGGATAGGAGCCGATGACCTGCACGAAGCGGCTGATACTCCGGAGCTCGTCGATCGCCGTGAGGATCGGGCGGTCCGTGACGTGTCCGTCCATCTCGACGAAGAAGAGGTAGCGCCACTGCGGATGTGGGCGCGACTCGATGCGCTTGAGGTTGATGTCGCGCGCCGCGAAGGGCTTGAGGCTCTCGTAGAGCACGCCCGGCGCGTCGTTCACCGCCATCGCGAGGATCGTGCGGTCATGCCCCGTGCGCGAGGGCAGCTGCGTGCTGACGATCGCGTAGCGCGTCTCGACCCCGCGCCGATCCTCGATCGACTCCCGGGCGATCTTCATGTCGAAGAGCTCGGCGACGAGCTCGGTGCCCACCACCGCGGCGCCGTGGTCCTCGCGCGCGAGCTCGGCCGCCATGTCGGCGCTCGGCACGTCGATCACGGTCACGCGCCCGAGCTCCTGCTCCAAGAAACGCGCGCACGCCCCGAGCGCGGCGCGCGTGCCGTAGAGCTTGTCGATGCCGTTCGCTGTCCCCTGCGCGCTCAGCAGGTGATAGCGGATCGGGATCGAGACCTCGGCGCAGATCCGGACGTCCGAGCTCGCCAGGCCGAGCAGCGTCTCGGTCACCGCCCCATCGCTCGAGGTCTCGAGCGGGAGCACCGCGTACGACGCCCGCTCGTCGCTCACCTCTTGGAGGAGCGAGGCCACCGTCGCCTGGCTGTGGTACGTGGCGGCGCGGCCGAAGTGCCGGCGGGCCGCCACGTGCGCGAAGCCGCCCGCGTCGCCGAGATAGACGATGATGCGCGGCGCCAGCAGGCTCGCGCAGACCGAGAGCAGCTCGCGCAGCACGGGCTCGGCGAGCGCGCGCGGGAAGACGGTGAGCGCCTCCTTGATGCGGGCGATCTGCGCCTCGTCCCGCGGCAGCGGGATGTAGGCGTCCGGGTGACGCTCCCGTAGCGCGGCGAGCTCACCGAACGCCTTCGCGCGCTGATCGAGGGCCGCCGCGAGGGCGGTGTCCGCCGTTTCGATGCTCTCGACGATGCGCTCGACTTCCTCACGCTCAGGCATGAGCACGAGACTACCGCCACGCGCCCGTCACGGCGAGAGCCATCGGCTCACCCCAACATCTGCCGAAGCCGCGCGAGCGCGACCAGCGCGTCGACCGGCGTCATCCGCTCGACCTCGAGCCCGCGCAGCGCCTCCTCGACGGGAGACGGCGGCGGCGGCGCAGGCGGCGCGCTCGCGAAGAGCTCGAGCTGCGCCCGCCCCTTCGCGTCGATCGGGCGCACGCGCGCGTGCTGCCCGCTCGGCAGCGCAGCGCCGCGCTCGAGATCGCCGAGCAGCGCCTTCGCGCGCGCGAGCACGATCGGCGGGACGCCCGCGAGCTTCGCCACCGCCACGCCGTAGCTGCGGCTGCTCCCGCCGGGCACGAGCTTGCGCAGGAAGACCACGTCGTCGCCGTACTCCTGCGCGGCGACGTTGAAATTCACGACGCCAGGTCGGGTCTCCGCGAGCTCCTGCAGCTCGTGGTAGTGGGTCGCGAACATGCAGCGACACGCGATCGCGTCGTGCAAATGCTCGGCGATCGCCCACGCGATCGCGAGCCCGTCGTAGGTGCTCGTCCCTCGGCCGACCTCGTCGAGGATCACCAGGCTGCGCCGCGTCGCGCCGCGCAGGATCGCCGCGGCCTCGCGCATCTCGACCATGAAGGTGCTCTGGCCCTCGCCCAGATCGTCACGCGCGCCGACCCGCGTGAACACCCGGTCGACGATCCCCACCCGCGCCTCGCGCGCGGGCACGAAGCTCCCTGCTTGCGCGAGGATCGCGGCGAGCGCCGCCTGCCGCATCACGGTGCTCTTGCCCGCCATGTTCGGCCCCGTGATCACCATCAGCCGCGGGCTCGCCGCGCCCTCGGCGTCCAGCACGACGTCGTTCGGCACGAAGGCGCTCGCGCCCGCGAGTCGCTCGACGATGGGGTGCCGCGCGTCGCGGAGCTCGAGCAGCAAGCCGTCGTCCACCACCGGGCGCACGTAGCCGAAGCGGTGCGCCACGTCGGCGAGCGCCGCGCTCACGTCGATCTCCGCGAGCCCGCCGGCCAGCGAGCGCAACCGAAACGCCTCGCGGGCCACCATCGCGCGCAGATCCTCGAAGAGCCGCTGCTCGAGCGCCTTCGAGCGCTCGTCGGCGCTGAGGATCTTCTCTTGGAGCTGCGAGAGCTCCTCGGTCACGAAGCGCTCGCCGTTCGCGATCGTCTGCTTGCGGACGTAGTCGCTCGGCACCGCGTCGAGGTTCGAGCGCGTGATCTCGATGTAATAACCGAAGACGCGCGTGAACTTGATCTTCAACGAGCCGATGCCCGTGCGCTTGCGCTCGCGCTGCTCGAGCTCGAGCACGACGTCCTTGGCGCGCGACGAGAGCGAACGCAGCTCGTCGAGGTCGGCGTCGATGCCCTCCGCGACGATGCCGCCCTCGCGGGGCGAGACCGGCAGGCTCTCGACGAGCGCGCGCGCGAGCTCGTCGCGCACCTCGGGCACGAGGTCGCTCGGCACGAGGCGGACGAGCGCGTCATCCGTCGAGGCCTCGGCGTGCGCGCGCAGCGTCTCCACCAGGTCGGCCGCGCGCCCGAGCGCGTCGCGGATCACCCCGAGATCACGCGGCGTCGCGAGACCGAGGCTCGCCTTGGTCGTGAGGCGCTCGAGATCCCCGGCGCCCGCGAGCGCCTGCCGGAGCGCAGCGCGCAGCGGCTCGTCGGCGACGAGCGCCTCGACCGCGTCATGACGTCGGCGGATGGTCGCGACGTCCGTGAGCGGCGCGAGCAGCCGCCGCCGAAGGAGGCGCGCCCCCATCGGCGTCCGCGTGACGTCCAAGAGGTGCAGCAGCGAACCCTTCCGCTCGCCGGAGAGCGTCCGCACGAGCTCGAGGTTCCGCACCGCAGCGTCATCGAGCACGAGATGCTGGCGAGGGTCGTAGAGGCCGAGCTGCTGGATGCCGAGCGAGACGCCGGGTTGCGTGGCCTGCGCGTAGGCGAGCGCCGTCGCCGCGGCGTGGCGCGCGACCATCGGCAAGAGCACGCGCGCGCGCTTCAGCTCCTCCTCGCCGAGCGCTTGCTCGAGCGCCCGCTCGTCGGCCTCGGGCGCGACGCGCCGCACGGCGACGCGGTCGAGGCTCGCGGCGAGCCCGAAGTCGAGGTCGGGCGGCAGGAGCAGCTCGCGCGGCTCGAGGCGCGAGAGCTCCGCCAGCGCGGCCGCCCCGTCGGGCAGCACCGCCGCGCGGAGCTGCCCCGTGCTCAGCTCGAGCGCGGCGAGACCGAGCGCGCCCTCGGGCACGCCCTCTTCGTCCTCCACCGAGGGCACGAGCGCGACGAGGTAGTTGTCCGCGCGCGCGTCGAGCGCCTCGTCCTCGAGGTTCAGGCCGGGCGTCACCACCCGCACCACCTCGCGCGGCACGACCCCCTTCACCGTCTTGGGGTCCGCCATCTGCTCGCAGACCGCGACCTTCTGACCGAGCGCGAGCAGCCGCGCGAGGTAGCTCGCCGCCGCGTGGTGCGGGATGCCCGCCATGGGGATGGCCTCGCCGTCGGGCCCCGTCCCACGGGTCGTCAGCGCGATGTCGAGGAGCTCCGACGAGCGCACCGCGTCGTCGTAGAACATCTCGTAGAAGTCCCCGAGCCGGAAGAAGAGCAGCGCGTCGGGGTACTGCTCCTTGGCCCGCAGGTACTGCTGCATCACCGGCGTGTGCGCGTCCTTGGCCTTCCCCTTCACCCTGCTCTCCCCTTCACCCAGCTCTACCCTTCACCTGGGCCCCGCCTCACCCGCGCTTCACCCACGGGCCGTGGCGCGCGTGGCTCACTCGATGAGCGCGCTGCGCCGGATCGGCTGCAGCTCGTACTCCAAGAAGCCGTCGCTGTTCGCGTCGAGCACGTAGAAGCGACGACGCGCGTCGCTGTACGCGAGCTCCTCGACGATCGTCGACGCCCGCTGGTTGCCGCGCGCGCCGATGTCGACCGAGAGCCCCGTCGGCAGCTCCGCGAAGGAGAGCGAGAGCTCGAAGGGCGTGCCGGCCGCGATCCCGCCGCCGGCCGGGCCGACGAACTGGAACGCGAGGTGCGGGCCGATGAACGGACGCCCCGCGAAGGCGCGTCCGTTGCGGGAGGTCCCCGGATCCGCGGGGTCGACCGGGCGTCGGGCGACGTCGACGCGGCACGCGCCGTCGACGTCGGGCGCGACCCGGTGCAAGAAGCCGCTCTGCGTGCCGACGACGGTGAGCACGCCCCGCGTCCGCACCTCGAACGAGAAGAGCGACGGGTAGCAGGCCTCGAGCGCCTGGACGGCCGCCGTGTCCTCGAGGACCACGCGGCCCTCGAACGCCTCCACGATCGGGAAGACCGCGTCGCGCAGCCCCGAGGCGTCCTGGAGGAAACGCGCGCAGCCCGGGTCGTCGATCGTGCTGGTCGGCGGGTCGCTCGTCACGACCAGCGCATCGCCGACGTAGCCCTGCTCGGGGTCGCCGTCCCCAAGGCCCGACGCCGGGACGTCCGCGCTGCCGAGCACGCCACGGCGGCAGAGCCCCGCCGAGGGCGCCTCGATCGCGACGCGCCCCGCGCCGACGTCCACGTCGCGCGCCACACGCGCGCGGAACGACACCGCGCCGGGAATGGCCCCCTCGTGCACCGCACGCCAGCTCTCGGCGCGCGCCGACCACGGCTCGCGGATGGCGCACACGAGGCTGGTGCCCTCCGCCGGGAAGACCGGGACCATGAAGGGCGGGCAGGAGACCTCCACGAGCCGCGGCCCGCCGTCACCTGCGGGCGTCCGGCCCGAATCATCGAGCCGCGACGAGGTGCCGTCGAAGAAGACGCTGATGCCGCCGGTGATCCCGATCGGCGGCGCGCGCAGCGCGACCCCGAGGCGGGTGACGTGCCGGCGCGTGTAGACGAAGAGGTCGGGGCTCGACTCGTCCGCGGCGCAGCGGACGCCGCCGCGGCACGGCGCGTCGAGGTCGTGCACGTCCACGATCGACACGAGGCCCGTCGAGAGGCCCACCGCGACGAAGACGCCGCGCAGCACGGTCGGGGCCGCGGCCGGCTCGAGCGTGCAGGCCGAGGGCGCCGTGCTCGGCCCCGCGTAGTCGGGCGTGAGCACCGCGAGGGTGCGGGCGGGTCCAGGAAGCCGCACGCGGTCGGGTCGCCCCTCGCCCACCTGCACCGGCAGCACGGCGCCGAAGGTCGACGACCCCGGCAGATAGTCGACCACCAGCACCGAGCCGTCGTCGGTCGCGTCGATCGCGTAGATGTAGCGCGCCGCCTCCGACGAGAAGCTCGCGCCGTCCTCGGCGAGCTGCGCGGGCACGATCGGCGTGACGTCGAAGTCGCGGACCGGCACGCCCGTCACGAGCGGCTCGAGCGCGACGAGCCCACCGTCGGCCTCGATGGCGAAGCGGTGGATGAGCGGCAGGTTCGCGTCCGCCGCGAGGAGCTCACCGTCCACCACACGCAGCCGGATGGGCTGCGGCGTGTCGCCGAGCGGGACCACGTCGAGCGGCACGTCGAGGCGTGGGTTTCGGATCGTGCCGGCCGGCGGCACCCCGGCGCCGCTCGCGGTGGCGACGCAGAGCTTCTCGAAGGGCTCGATCTCCCCCGGAGGCGCGGGCGGCTCGGGGATGTCCGCCACGAGGTCGTAGCGCTCGACCTCGGCGTCGGCGTCGACGGCGCCCTGGGCGTCGATCGAGATGCGCGCGATCTGACCGAGCCGCGGGAGCGGCGCGTAGAGCGTGCCGCGCGCGCCAGCCCGCGGGGCCAGCACGAGCCCGACGGGGCCATCCGGGAGCGCCACGCCGCGCTCGAGATCCTCGGGGATCGGCTCGAGGTTCCCCGCGTCGTCGCGTACGCGATACGCGGGCGGGAGGACCTTGGCGATCGGGTACGAGTCGACGCGTCGGCCGCCGAAGCTCGCGACGTAGAAGACGCGGGGTCGCTCGTCGCCCTCGGTCCGCTCGACGACGATGCCAGTGGGCGTCTCGTCCACGCGCAAGAAGGTGTAGCCAGGCACGCGCGCGTCGGCGTCGAGCACGCGGCGCTCGCGCAGATCGACCGCCGCGACCTCGCCGCGCGCGGTCTGCGTGACGAGCGCGAGGAGCCGGAGCGGCGCGTCCTCGGCGCCGCTCAGCCCCGCGCAGCGCTCCATCGGCAGGAGCGTATTCTCCCGCTCCGCGCGGCCAGCCGGGTCGGTGCCCGCCACCGCGCGGGTGCAGAGGAAGTCCACGGATCCCGGCCGCTCGAAGGTGGGCGGCTGGACACGAATGGGATCTCGACCGCACGCGAGCGCGAGCAGCAACGAGGCGACGAGCGCGGGGCGCGCGGACATCAGCGGAGCTCCTGGACGGCGACGGGGCGACCGAGCACGCCGAGCGGCCGCGGCGCGCAGCCGCCCATCGCCTCTCGGTCCGGGTCGAGGCAATCGAGCGCGCCCGTCAGATCGAAGACGCGCATCACGGACTGCCGGAAGTCGGTGACGTAGAGGCGCTGGCGCGGGACGTCGACCGCGAGATCGAAGGGGCCGCCGATGGCGCGGACGACGCCCACGAGCAGGCCCGCGTCGACGTCGATCACGTAGAGGTCGCGGCTGTCGAAGCAGCTCACGAACGCCAAAAGACGCTCGCCCGAAGGCGTCGGGAAGAGCGCGAGCTGGAGCTTCGAGGGCCCGAGGCCGACGGGGATGATGTCGTTCACCTCGAGCTTGCCGACGCTGTCGTCGACGTCGACGGTCAGGAGCGCGCGAGGGCGGCGCGAGACGACATAGGCGCGCCGGCGGTCTGGCCTCGGGTCGAAGCGGATGGCGCGCGTATCACCGCGCGTCGCGGTCCCGGTGTCGACGGCGCTGCTCACGCGGAGCGCGCCCGCGTCGAAGAGGTAGCTGCGCTCGGGGCTCGCGGTGGCGCCGTCGAACGCGACGCCGGCGCGCGCGACGAAGGGGTCGAACGCGCTCGGCAGCCACGCGAGCTTCGTCAGCGGGTCGAAGGCGACGTCCGCGAGCTCCTCGGGGAAGCCGGAGAGCGTGTGCACGAGCACCGGGCGCGTGGAGTCGCCGGTCGGCGCGTCGAAGAAGAGGCTGAGCGAGCCCGCGCGGTGGGCGAGCAGGATGTAGTTCCCTGCGGCCGCCTCGGCGCCCGTCACGAGGTCCGAGAGCGGGCCCACCTGGATGCCGAGCGGGTCTGGGGGCAGGACGACGCCGCGCGCATTCGCCGTCGCGTCGTCGCCGCTGCGGAAGGCGTCGCGGCACTCGTAGGGCGCGCCGGGCACGGCGAAGCCCTCGCCGCAGCGGAGCCGGCCGTCGGCGCCGACGTCGACGTGCGTGAGGTTCGCGTCGCTGCGCACGGGCATGTAGAGGCGCCAGGCGGCGTCGGGGGTCCGGGCGTCCGCGAGGGTCAGGCCCGCGGCGTACGAGCCCGTGTGCACCTCGGAGACGAGCAGACCGGGGATCGGCACGATCCCGAGGCCGGCGAGGTCGTCGCGGTCGTCTTCGGCGGGGAGCACGCCGCAGCGGTCGGCGTCCTCGTTGCGGCAGGCCTGCGAGTCGAGGGCGGCGTTGAGGATCTCGAGGTCGTAGACGGCGAGCGATCCGTGGATGTAGCGGAGGTCGAAGTTCGAGTGGGCGACGAAGAGGAAGCGCGACGCGCCGAGCTCGGGGTCGACGGGCGACATCGTGACCGCGGTCGGGAAGTGCAGACGTCCGGGCGGCGGGGTCGCGCCGCCTCCACCGCACCCGAGCCCCGGAGGGCTGAGCACGAGGGCGAGAACGGCCGCTCCGAAGACGCGGCGTACGCCGTCAAGGTCACGCATGGCGGCGCAACGTAGCCGGAGGAGGTGGGCCGGGCAATCGAGGAAAAGGCCCGCGAAATCCGAGACGAATTCCCCGGTGCTCCTATGCCCCCCGGACCCGACGGCGTCGCGTGCCGTGCGTGCAGGTGCACGTTGAAGGATGGGTCACATCCCGCGCGGATCACGGCGGGGGAGTCTCCGCGTGGCAGCGGGGACACCGCCGATGCATCTCCGCGTGGCTGTGGGCATCCGCGCCCCGCCGGTGGGGACAGTGTCTCCGCTTGGCTGCGGGGACCACCGCCGATGCATCTCCGCATGGCTCACGGCGGGGGAGGACACGCCCCGCCACACCGGCGCGGCGCTGATGGGGCTGTAACTTCGTGACAGCCCCATCGGCCTTGACGGTGTGGCGAGGCGTGTCCTCCCCCGCCTAACCGTTCGATGGACCTGCGGGCCTCCCGGTGCCGTTCGCGTTCGTGGGACTCGCGAGGCTCCCGGTGCCCCGAGGGTCCGATGACGGCTCTTCGCCCCCGGATTCGTACGAGCAACCTCGGAGGCTGACGCGCGCCCGGCGCCTTCGGACGTTCGATGGACATCACGCCTAGAAATAGAAAGTAGGGTCGGAGGCGAGCGCCGTCGTGAGCTGCGCGCACGACAGCGCTCGCAGGGTTCGACGTACGCGAGGTGGCGACGTCCCGTGTCGACAGTTCGGTGGTCTTCCGGAGCGGAGGATGGGCTTGCCCGCTCCGCGCTGAGGCGCTGCGCTCGGCAGGCGGGTGATAGGCCGTCGGGCGGGGCGATCGCAGACTCGGTGCAGCTCCGTATCCAACTCCGCGACGCTGCAGGTGCGCGCGCGTGCAGGTGCGCGCGCGTGCCCGTGCACGTCCACGTACGTGCCCGTACTCTGCCCGTCCACGTCCACGTCCACGTACGTCCACGTCCACGTTCCCGTGCGCGTGCGCGTGCGCGACCAGAAACGACACGGAGCCGGTCACACACGCGGCGGGACCCCGGGCCGCCGACCCAGACGCCGACCCGGACGCCGACCCGGACGCCGACCCGGACGCCGACCCGGACGTCGACGCGGACGCCGACCCGGACGCCGACCCAGACGCCCACCCGGACGCCCACCCGGACGCGGGCACGGACGCCGACCCGGGCCGCCGA
>JAHBWH010000186.1 GCA_019637115.1 Myxococcales bacterium
GCCCTACGTGCTCGCGTGACCGCCGAGCGTCGCCCTACGACCCTTCAGGCCGTGGCTGTCAGCGAAGCTGCAACGAGCACTGTCATTGGGCTCGAAACGCAACAGATGCAGTGCGCTTCAGGGGGGCGGAAGGCTCGTGCGTAGTAGTGCGTGAAGTCGTCGAGGTAATGTCGGTCGACGTAGTTCACCTCGCGGACGAAGCACTGTGCTCCCATCTCCTCGAGGTACGCCCAGAGGTACTCCACTTGTGGCTTGCCACCCTCGAAATCGAAACCGAACTTCTCCCGGACGAAGGGAAAAATGCCCGGCTTCGGGGTGTCCTCCTCCACGAGGGCGGTCCTACCGGAAGCGGATCTTTGGGTCGACCTTCGTCAGCTTCGGCTGCTCTGCGGCCTTGCGGAGCTTCTCCGAGCCTCGACGCAGCGCGCTCCGGATCGCCTCTGCGCTCGGGACGGACGCCGCCGCGTACGCCGCCTCGTCGAGCGGCGCGAGCAGGGCGTTCATCTTCGCGCTCTGGTCAGCCACGAGCCTCTTCATGATCCTCGGTCGTTGAAAATGCAAGAGTCTTGGGCCCACCTCAGTCGAAGAGGTGCAGCGCCCAGACGTCCGAGAGCTCGGCGCCCGTGTTGCCCCCGACGACGACGATGCGGCGGCCCTCCAGGTCGAACCACGTCACGTGCAGGTGGCGGGGCGGCATGCGGCCGTCTTCGTCCGCCACGCTGACCTCGGACCAGCGGTAGCGCCCGAGCTCGAGGCGCTCGAGGCGCCAGACGTCGTCGTGGTAGTTGAACCCTCCGCGCGCGCGGTTGCCGCCGATGACCCACATCGTCGGCTCGCCATCGACGGGGACGAGGGTGGCCGAGTGGCCCCATCTCGACGGGATGAGCGGCCCCTCCACCTCGGTCGCCTGCCAGCGCCGCGGCGACGAACAGTTCTCGAAGCGGCGGACGTCGCGGTAGACCCCGGTGCCGTCGACGCCGCCGAAGAGGAGCGTCTCGTTGACGTCCCAGCGGATGAAGCTCGAGTAGGCGCGCGCCGCCGGGAGCGGGGCGGGGGTCGGCACCCAGTTACAGCTACGACCCATCGCGTCGCAGGTGAGTGAGGGGGTCTCGTTCGTGTACGTGCCGGGGATCTCGCCCCCAAAGGCGCTCAGGATGTCCCCGCCGCATCCGGGGATGGACGTCGCCATGCCTGGGTTGGCGAAGGGCAGGTACCCCGCCGCGACCGGCGTGTGTCGCACCCACCGCGGTCGGTCCTCTGACGGCAGCGACCACGCGACGCCAGTTCCGTCGACGAGGCGGAGGCCACCCGAGAAGGGTGAGCTCCCCTCGGCGACCTGCGCCGGCACGTCGACCGGCCGGTTGCCCATGGCGTCGGGGAGCGTCTCGACGCGCCGCCACGTGTTGGCGCGCGTATACGTCCAGACCTCCTCCGTGTCCCGCTCGAAGATCCGGAGCTCGGTCCTCCCCACGTGCACGGGGAGGCTCATCCTTTGGGGCCCGAAGCGCTCGGGAGCGACGAGCGAGGTCAGCGCCCCCGCGAGGGTGAACTGCTGGACGCTGGGGCGGCCCGAGGCGAGCGACGCGACGAGCAGGCTCTCGCCACGGCTGTCGAGCCTCGTGAAGCCCGCCCCATCCCGCTCGGGCGCGGGCGTCGGGCTCGTGCGTTCCGTCAGCCGCAACGTGGCGAGGTCGAGCTGGTAGACGAGAGAGCGCGTCGGGTCGGCGAAGTACGCGGCGTCTTCGTCCGAGACGCGGGCGACCGTGCCGATCAGCGCGGGAGCGGACTCGGGGAAGGTCCCCACCACCTGGAGGCCGTCCTCGGGAGCGTCGAAGTCGAGCGCGAGGATCTCGCGCGCGGGCGTCGCGCCTCCGGGGGCCACGCCGCCGAAGATCAGCGCGCGCCGCCGCGTCGGGTCCGCCACGAACGCACCGACCAACCGCGCCGCGCCCTCGGCGTCCTCCGTGCCCGGCGAGACCCGAGTCCAGGTCTCGAAGCCGGGGCGGTCGAAGTTGCACGCGAAGAGGGCGACCCCACCCGCGACGGGGAGCACCATGTAGAGCCGCTGCGCCTCGGGATCGAAGGCGAAGCTCCGCAGGAGCTCGGTGTCGTGCGAAGGCGCGTCCCCCGTCGGCGCGATCCGCTCCCAACGCTCCTCGCCGCGGGGCTCGAGCCGCAGGCGCCAGAACGCAGGGGTGGAGGTGCGCTCTTGGACGGGGAAGACCAAGTCTCCACCGACCTCGAAGGGGATGGGCCAGAGGGTGTCGGCGACCTCGTCGCCGCCGGGGTAGAGCCGCACGAGGCGGCCGCCGGGGAGCTGGATCTCCCAGAGGTTCGTGGGGTCGTCGCGGTCGAGGAGCACGACACGGTCGCCGGGGGCCGGGATCGGGATGAGGTCGGCTTTGGGGATGAGCGGGCGCCAGCGGATCGTGGCGCTACGCACGATCGCGGCGCCTGTCGTGCGGCGGTCTTCCCCCGCGTCCGGGTCGCGCGCGACGACCTCGGCGCGGATGCGGGCGTCGGGGCTCAGGCCCGTCGTCGAGAAGGTCAGCCCGCGCCCATCGGACGCCACGTCGTCGACGTACCAGACGATCTCCTGCATCACGGGATCATCGTCCTCGTCGAGGATCGGGCCGAGCGTGACGGCGACGCTCTCGCCGACGAAGGGTCGGTACTCCTGCAGCGCGACCCACGTGAGGCGCGGGGGCGTGTTCTCGATCGTCACGCTCTCCGTCGCCACGGCGCTCCGGCGTAGGCCGTCCGCCGAGACCGCCTGCACCTCGACGCGAAAGGTCTGCCCCTTCGCCGTCTCGGTCGCCGGCATGACCTCGCCGTCGACCTCGTCGACGAGGGTGTCGTCGCGCCGCCAGCGGATCTCGTAGCGGACCGGCCCGCCCTCCAGCGGATCCACGCTCTCGGTGACGACGCTCACCACGAGGTCGTCTCGCGTCCGCGGACGCTCCGGCGCGAGCGTGATCCCAGGCGTCGAGAGCTCGAAGGCAGGCTCGCCGCCATCTCCTCCGTCCGCGCCGCCGTCGCGATCGCCTCCGCCCACGTAGGGGTCGGTGTCGATGATCAACGAACAGCCGAAGGCGGTCGCGAGCCCGACGAGGAGGGCGACGCGGAGGGTCGAAGAGGACGTCATGAGGGGCCACCTGCCGAGCATCAGAACCACCCCTGGAGCGAGAGGCCGCCGGTCCGCAGACCGGCGAAGGGCGTGATCGTCGCGCGCGCGAGGTCGGCGCGGCGCTTGCGGAGCCCCAACACGAGCAGCGTGGTCCCCACCGCGATCCCGACGAGCCCGATGATGAGGCCGATGTCCGCCACGCGGGCGAGGTCGTTCGCGCGCCGAACCTCGTCGGCGGTGCAGCTCGCGTTGGCGCCGCATCCGTCGCGGAGCGCGGCGTCCTCCGAGAGCGCGAGCGCGCCGAAGATCGCGGTCGCGCCGAGCCCCAGCGCCCCGACCGAGAGGCCGATCACGCCGCCGAGACGCAGCCCGCCGCCGGCCGAGCCCGGCGGTCGGTCGGGTGTCGATGGCGGCGCCGGCTCCGCGCGGGCTCCGTCCGGCGCGTCGTCCGGCGCGTCGTCCTCGCCGAGGTCGGTGGGCTCAGTCGGCTCGCTCCCCGCGGCGCGCTCGTCTCGGAGCCGCTCGAGGTTCTGGATCCGCCGCTGCAAGCGGGGGACCTGGGGGTCGTCCGGGACACGCTCGATGAACGTCCGCAGGTTCTCGATCGCGTCGTCGTACATCGCGAGGCGTTCGTGCGTCGTGGCCAGGTTCAGGAGCAGCCCCGGACGGCCGCTGAGCTCGAACGCACGCGCGAATTCCTCGCGAGCGCGGTCGTAGGCGCCGTCCTCGAAGTGGGAGCGCCCCGCCTCGAAGTGCAGGCGGGCGCGCTGGTCGTCCTCGTCCTGGGCCGAGGCCGCGAAGGGCGGCGCGAGCAGGAGGAGGAGGAGCGCGAGGACGTACCCGAGCACGGGTGAGCGAAGCATGAGTCCCTCCCGCGCCGACGACGCGCCGACGCGACGACGACGGAAGGTACCGCAAAGGCGGGCCCGTCGGCGCGACGTTTTTCCCGCTGCACTGCAACCACCGCGGTGAGGGCTCGGCGCTTTTTTTCATCGCGACACGCAACTGGGCGCGCGGCCGGACGAGACGCCTCCCGTCTACGTGCCCTTCCACCCTCAGGAGCCCCTCATGCGTGTCGATCCCAAGTCCCTCGTCCGCCACCTCTCGCCGCCCGCGACCCGCGCCCTGGAGGGCGCCGTCGGCCACGCGGTCCAAGCCGGCCACGGCGCCGTCGCCGTCGAGCACGTGCTCCGGGGGCTCGTCGCGGACGAGCGCGGCGAGGTCGCCATCCTCCTCCATCACCTCGGCATCGACCGCGGCGCCGTCGAGGCGGCCATCGACGCGGAGGTCGCGAGCCTCCGGCGCGCGCCGGGCAGCCGCCCCGTGCTGGCCGACGGCCTCGTGCGCTGGTTCGAGGACGCCTGGATGCTCGCCTCGCTGACCTGGAACGAGGCGTCGATCCGCTCGAGCGCCCTCTTCGTCCAGTGGCTGCGCGACCCCGAGCGCTACGGCGCCCGCCCCCTCGCCGCCCTCCGCAGCGTGAACGCCGAGGCGCTCGTCAGCGAGGCGCCGAGCGCGCTCGCGGGCAGCGAGGAGCTCGCGCCGCAGGCCAAGAAGCCGGGCGAGCCCGCCGGTGAGGCGGCGCGCGGCGACAGCGCGCTCGCGCGCTTCGGTGAGTGCTTCACCGAGAAGGCCCGTGAGGAGAAACTCGACCCGGTCCTCGGCCGCGAGCGCGAGATCCGTCAGTGCATCGACGTCCTCTGCCGCCGCCGCAAGAACAACGTCGTCATCGTCGGCGAGCCCGGCGTCGGCAAGACGGCGCTCGTCGAGGGCCTCGCGCGCGCGATCGTCCGCGGCGAGGTGCCCGAGCCGCTGCAGGGCGTCGAGCTCTGGGGCCTCGACCTCGGCGCGCTGCAAGCTGGCGCGTCGGTGCGCGGCGAGTTCGAGGCGCGCCTCGAGGGCGTCATCCGCGAGATCAAGTCGTCGCCGACGCCGATCCTGCTCTTCATCGACGAGGCGCACATGCTCCTCGGCGCCGGCGGCCAGCAGGGCACCGGGGACGCCGCGAACCTGCTCAAGCCCGCCCTCGCGCGCGGCGAGCTGCGGACCCTCGCGGCCACGACGTGGCGCGAGTACAAGAAGTACTTCGAGAAGGATCCCGCGCTCGACCGGCGCTTCCAGCTCGTGAAGGTCGACGAGCCGAGCGAGGCCGACGCCGCCGCCATCCTGCGCGGCCTGCGCCCCATCCTCGAGACCGCGCACGACGTCATCATCCGCGACGAGGCCGTCGTCGCGGCGGTCGAGCTCTCGACCCGCTACGTCGCCGGCCGGCAGCTCCCGGACAAGGCGGTCGACCTCCTCGACACCACGGCCGCGCGTTGCCGCGTCGACCGCAGCGGCGTCCCGACCGAGATCGCGCGCCTCGAGGCCGAGCTCGCCAGCCTCCACCGCGAGCGCGACGCCCTCGCCCGCGACCTCGCCGAGGGCGAGGCGAACGGCGGCGAGGTGCGCCTGACGGAGGTGCACCGTGCCATCCACGCCGCCGAGAAGAAGCTCGAGCAGCTCACGGTGCGCTTCGGTGAGCAGCGCGCGATCCTCGAGCGCCTGACCACCGCGCGGCGGAAGATCGCGGCCGCGACGAAGGAGCTCGAGGGCAACGGGGCGCACGACCTCGACGCGCTCGAGGCCGAGGCGCGGCGGCTCGTCGCCGACCTCCGCGCCGCGGGCGGCGAGGATCTCCTCGTCCCCATCGACGTCGACGCGGCGGCGATCGCGAAGACGATCGAGGCGTGGACGGGCATCCCGGCGGGCCGGATGCAGCGCGGCATGGCCGACGCGATGCTCGCCCTCGAGACCCGGCTCGGCGAGCAGATCGCCGGGCAGCCCGAGGCCATCGCCGCGCTCTCGGAGGGCGTCCGCCTCGGCCAGCTCGGGCTCACGAACCCCGAGGCGCCGCTCGGCGTCTTCCTCTTCGTCGGCCCGAGCGGCGTCGGCAAGACGGAGACCGCGCGCCTCGTCGCCGAGGAGCTCTTCGGCGGTGAGCGCTTCCTGACGCGCGTGCACATGAGCGAGCTCCAGGAGAAGCACGCCGTCTCGAAGCTCATCGGCTCGCCGCCCGGCTACGTCGGCTACGGCGAGGGCGGCATGCTCACCGAGGCGGTGCGGCAGCGGCCCTTCTCGGTGGTGCTCCTCGACGAGTGCGAGAAGGCCCACCTCGAGGTCCTCAACCTCTTCTACCAGGTCTTCGACAAGGGCCAGCTCGCGGACGGCGAAGGGCGCAACGTCTCCTTCCGCAACACCGTCATCATCCTCACGAGCAACCTCGCCTCCGAGGACATCCTCGAGCTCTACTCGGGCGACGAGCGCCCGCGCACCGAGGACGTGATCGCGAAGATCCGCCCGAAGCTCGCGCGCTTCTTCAAGCCGGCGCTGCTCAACCGCATGACCGTCGTGCCCTTCGGCCCGCTCGGCGCCGAGGCCCTCGACGCCATCGCCACCCGCGAGCTGGTTGCGCTCGAGGCGCGCGTCCGCGAGCAGCACGGCGTCGCGCTCGAGCTCGACGAGGGCGTGCGCGAGGCGCTGATCCGCCGCTGCCACCACGTCGACGCCGGCGCGCGTGACCTCCGCCAGGTCATCGAGCGCAACCTCGCCCCCAAGATCGCGCGTCACCTGCTCGAGGGGCTCTCGAGCGGCACGATGCCCACCACGCTCCGCGTCGGCCTCGACGAGGGCGAGCTGACGGTGAGGTGAGCCATGGGCGACGTGCTCACGATCACGCTCGAGGACACGCGGACCGGCAAGCGGGAGGAGGCCTCCTTCGATCGCTTCCCGGTGCGGGTCGGACGAAACCCCTTGAACGACCTGCTGCTCGACGCGCCGATCGTCTCGCAGTGGCACGGCGCCTTCCAGATCCACGAGGGCGAGGTCTACTTCACGGACCTCGGCTCCACGAACGGCACGAGCGTGGACGGGGTGCCGGCGCTGCA
This sequence comes from Myxococcales bacterium, assembly GCA_019637115.1. GTDB lineage: Bacteria > Myxococcota_A > Polyangia > Polyangiales > Houyiibacteriaceae > JACKEH01. Next base: position 7,054 of record JAHBWH010000186.1, read on the forward strand.
GAGCACCGCCATGCGCCTGCGCCCCGAGAGCCTCGTCGAGGTCGGCCCGCTCCGGCTCCACACGCGTCGCGTGCAGCCGGAGCGGGTGACGACCGCCTTCGGACGACGCGGCTGGACCCAGGAGGAGCCCGTCGACCTCGAGCCCGAGGACTCTGACGTCGCCACGGCGATGCTGGCCACCGGCTCGCCGGACTACCAAGCGGCGCTCTCGCCGAACGGCCACGCCGCGAACGGCTCCGCCTACGCCGCGGCCGACGGGCACGTCCCGTCGACGCGCACCCACCCGACCCGCAAGGGCGGCGACCTGCTCGACCAGTTCCGCCAGACGCAGGCGCTCGTGGAGTCGGTCACGCCCCTCCGCCGCGCGTACGTCGCCGCGCTGATCGAGCAGCTCGAGGCGCTGCCCCACGAGTCTCGCCACGCGACGATCCCGCGCCTGCTGCTCGCGAGCTTCCCCGACGTCCGCACCGACCCCGAGGTGCTCGCCGCGCTCGCGCGGATGCACATCGATCCCGACACCGTGCGGCTGCCGAGCCCGGCCGATTGGCACGCCGAGCTCGTCGGACGCGACCCGGGCGCGCCCCACGAGAACGGCCACGACGCGCGCGTGATGGCGCGGAGCGCGGCGGCGCTGCGCGCCTTCGCGCAGGTCTTCGTCGAGCTGCGGCGCGCGCACTTCCTCTTGCTCGACGAGCTCGGGGTGCCCCGGCCGCCGCGCGAGAGCGAGCTCGACGACGCCCAGACGCCCGAGGAGCTCCTGCGCTTCGTGCTCGACATCCACTCCGACGGCGACGAGCGCCTCTGGCGGCTCACGCGCGCCTTCGCCGAGCTCGCCACCCACCAGGTCGCGATGCTCCAGGGGCTGCGCGAGGGCGTCCGCGCCCTGCTCGGCGAGCTCTCGCCCGAGCGCGCCCGCGAGCGCGCCCGCGGGATGACCTGGTGGCCGGGCGCGACCCTCCGCGCGCTCGCGATGCGACACCGCGATCTCCTCGACGCCGACCACTTCTCGGGGGTGCTCTTCGGCCCGGCCTTCCAGCGCGCGTATCAGCTCGCGACCGGCGCCACGGCGAAGCCGCCGCCGAAGAAGGATCCCTCGCAGAAGATCATCGTCGATCTGAACGCCGCCGGCCCGGTGACGCGATGAGCACGCCGCACGTCCCCACCGGGTCCTCACGGCTCGCCTCGCGTGCGTCGGTTGCGTCGCGGGCGTCGCACGCCTCGGTCGCGTCGCCCGCGCCGGTTGCGTCGCACGCCTCGGTTGCGTCGCGCGCGTCGACGGTGTCGCTCGCGTCGCTCGTGTCGCTCGTGGCGCTCGCCGCCGCGTGCTCGCGCCCGCCGCCCGCGTACCCGTGCGCCACGACGCAGCGCGACGAGGGGGCGCCCGACGCGGAGAGCTGGCGCGCGCTCGGGGACTCCTGCGGCCCCGCGGTCGAGCTCGAGGGCGCGCTCCAACCGCGGCTCGTCCGACGCCTCGGAGACGGCTGGCACATCGTGTGGCTGGCGCGCGACGAGGGCGGGCTGGGGCGCGGACCGCTCGCGCTCGTCCTCCACCGCGGCCGCGCGCTCGAGGCGCACACGCTCGGGCTGGCGGAGGCCCCGCTCGGCGAGCCGACGCTCGAGCGCGTCCGGCTCGGCGAGCGCGAGCTCTGGGTGCTCAGCGGCGAGCGCTGCGAGGGCGCGCGATGCGAGCGACACGCACGGGTCTACGAGCGCGTCGACGCGCGCCTGCGGCCCGTGCCCGCGGCCGGAAGCGACCTCGACGCGCCCGCGAGCCTGCTGCTCGCGCGCAGCGTGCGCGACTCGTCACGCGACGCGCGCTTCGTCGCCCGCCTCGAGCTCGACGACGCCGGACGCTTGGCCGTCGCCGAGACCGTGACCATCCGCGAGCGCCGCGGTGACGCGATGCCCATCGTGCACGAAGCGAACGTCCTCCGCCCCGTAGCGCTCACCGAGCTCGGCCTGCGCGTCGAGCGCGCGTCGCTCGCCGACGACGTGACGCTGGGGCGGCGGTGAGCGGCTATACTGGGCGGATGCGTGCGCCCGCGCGACGTCTCAGCTTCGAGCAGCTCTACGCCGCCATCCGCGCGCTGCCCGAGGGCCAGACCGGGATGATCCTCGAGCCAGGCGAGCTCACCGTGATGTCGCGTCCGCATCCGCGACATCAGCGCGCGATGAAGGGGCTACTGCGGGCGCTCGGGCCGTGGGACGTCGACGCAGGCGGGACGGGGTGGTGGGTCCTCGGCGAGGTCGAGGTCCACCTGCCCGACGACCGACTCCTCGTGCCCGATCTGCTGGGCTATCGCGTCGAGAAGGTGCCCGATCTGCCCGACGAGAACCCGCTGCGCGTCGTCCCCGATTGGACGTGCGAGATCCTCTCGCCGGGCTCGGCGCGAGACGATCGTCTGAAGAAGCTCCGCATCTACGCGGCGCACGGCGTGCCGTGGACCTGGATCGTCGATCCCGACGCGCGGAGCGTGGAGTGTTTCGAGTCGGTCGACGGCCTCCCGCGGCAAGCGCTCGTCGCGCAAGAGGACGACGAGGTGTCGCTCCCGCCCTTCGATCTGCCGATCGCGATCGGCCGGATCTGGGGAGCGCCCAGGAACCCGCGCGACTGACCCTCGCTTCACCGTCGGAACGGCGTTGGGGTTTGCGGCGCTCGCCGATGAGTCGAGGCCGAGCTCGGGGCGAGCTAGTGCCCCCAACCCGAAATTCGTTCCGGGTATCCGCGGCCAAGGGCGCGGATCTCGCTCGCCGACCTCCTCGAATAGGCTTCGGCCTGTCCAACGCCTGCGCGGCAAACGACCTCCACGCCGATCATCCACGGCAACCCGGAACGAACTTCAGGTTGGGGGCACTGGCTGTGGCGCGGGTCGCGCGCCACGCTGCGACCGTGACGAACGACGAAGCGATCGTCGAGACCTGCGCGTTGGCGCGGGAGCTCGGTCTGACCGGAGCGAGCCCACGTGTGATCGCGGATCGCAGCAACCTCGTCGTCCACTTGAGCCCGCACCCGGTGGTCGCGAGGGTCGCGATGGCGACCTCCGCGACGCGGGTGGGCATCGAGTGGCTCCGACGCGAGGTCGACGTGACCCGCCACCTCGACGGCCACGGGGTGCCGGTGACGCGACCGAGCGCGGTCGTGGAGGCGGGGCCCTACGAGCGCGACGGCTTGGTGATCAGCTTCTGGGAGCTCGAGGCGCTGGTCGACGCGCCGCTCGATGCCGAGGCCGCAGGGCGCCGCTTCGCCGACGCCCACCGGGCGCTGGTCGGCGCCCCGATCGAGCTGCCTGAGTGGGGCGCGTGGACCGAGGCCCGGTCGGTGCTGGAGCGCGCGAAGGTGAGCGGGGCCTGGACCGAGGAGGAGCGCGCCCGCGTCGAGCGCGCCTTCGAGCGCGGCGAACGCGTGGTCGAGTCGGCGCGGGCGAGGAGCGCGTCGTTCCAGCCGGTGCACGGCGACGCGCACCTCGGCAACGTGCTCACGACCGCGCGCGGACCCGTCTGGACCGATTGGGAGGACGCCTTCATCGGTCCGGTCGAGTGGGACCTCGCGACGCTCACCTCGCGGCGCACGCTCTTCGGCGAGGAGCGCGACGTCGTCGAGGCGCTGCTGCGCGGCTACCACGGCCCGTGGGATCGAGAGCTCGCGCAGGATCTCGGGCTCTGCCGCAACCTGCAGGTGATCCCGTGGCTCGCGATCTTCGCGGAGCGCGACCCTTCACTGCTCGCGCGGATGCGCGCGCGGCTCGAGAAGCTGCCGACCGCACGCCGATACCGCGACCCGTGAGCGCTCGCCTTGCTGTGGCTGGCGGTCGACCTCTGGGATCCGACCGCACGCCGTTACCCCAACCCGTGAGCGCTGGCCCACTCGTTTCCCGCTCCCGAGGTCGACACCCTCGGGCTCCGAGATTCCCCCGGCGAGCGGGTGAACCTGCGGTGGAGCGAGCGCGGGGCTTCGGTGGCGTCTGGACGCACGTCGCCGTCGGTCCCAAGCACTGGCGGTCGAGCGGTGGTCGAGCCGCCGTCACGCTCGCCCTGCTCACGCGACCGTGTCCCACGACACATGCCCCAGCCGCCTTCGAGCCCCCCGTATCTCTCCGGCCTCCGCTTCGAGCGCGTGCGCGCCTCGACGCAGCTCGGGGAGAACGGGCGATTCCGAAACCCAAGCGGCGCGCGCCCCGAGCTCGACGGCCCCTCGTGGCCCGTGATGCGAGAGCTCCTCTTCGGGCGTGGTAAGCGGCGGCCGCCGGGACCCATCGCCGTCGAGAGCCCGCTCGAGGCGTGGACGAAGCGGAGCGACACGAGGTTTCGGGTGACTTGGCTCGGCCACAGCACGGCGCTGCTCGAGCTCGACGGCCTCCGCGTGCTGACGGATCCGGTCTTCGGCGAGCACGTCTCACCCGTGCGTTTCGCGGGCGTACGCCGTTTCCACGCGGTGCCGGCGACGATCGCGCAGCTCCCCCCAGTCGACGCGATCCTGCTCTCGCACGACCACTACGATCACCTCTGCGCGTCGAGCATGCGCGAGCTCGCCAGGCTCCGCGTGCCAGTGATCACCTCGCTCGGCGTGGGCGCGAGGCTCGAGCGCATGGGGGTCGACCCCGCGGTCATCGTCGAGCTCGATTGGTGGGAGCAGCACACGCTCCCGGGGCACCGGCTGCGCTTCACGGCGACCCCCGCCCAGCACTTCTCGGGGCGCACGCTCACCGACCGCAACCGCACGCTCTGGTCGTCGTGGGTGATCGAGAGCGATCGACGCAAGGTCTTCTTCTCGGGCGACACGGGGCTGACCGACGACTTCCGCGAGGTCGGGCGCCGCTTCGGTCGCTTCGACCTCGTGATGCTGGAGATCGGCGCGTGGCATCCGGCGTGGGGGAGCATCCACTTGGGCCCGGAGAACGCGCTGAAGGCGTTCGAGATGCTCGGCGGTGACGCCTTCTTCCCCATCCACTGGAGCACCTTCGATCTCGGGCTCCACCCGTGGGAGGAGCCCGCCGAGACGCTCGTGGAGCGCGCATGCGAGCATCGGGCGCGGGTGATCACGCCGCGGCTCGGGAGGCCGTTCGAGCCAGAGCGAGTCGAGGAGGTCGACCCGTGGTGGCGCGAGGTCCGGCGCTAGGCTTGAGCAGCCGCTTCCTCCGGCGCTGCACGCGCAACCGCCCAACCCCGGTCTACACGCTCGAGGTCCAGGGGCCTCGGCGCTGGCGCCTCAGAGACACTCCGCACCCGCCCATACGACGACGTCTGCCAGCTCCGCCGCAGTCACTCGGGTACGTGTTCCCGTCGCAGCCGCAGACCGGGCCAGAGCACTCGCTCCGCAACAACATACACGAGCCTCCGCCCCACACTCTTCGAGCCGACAGATCGCCGGGCCCTCGGCACCGATCACCCAGCGCGCCCAGCCGACACAGTCCGCGCCGGAGACGCAGAGGATCGTGTCCGCGGTGCTATTCGTGTTCGCGCAGTGGACGTGCGTCGCGTAGACGAAGAGGAGCTCCAGGTTTCCAGAGGCGTTGAGCTGAGCGACCGGGTTGAGCCCGTCCTGGTAGACCCAGAATCGGTCCGCGGTGGTGGCGCGCCTGCCCCGTTCGCGACGTAGCGGCCCACGCGGCGGCCTGCGCCGTCGATGAGGTACTCGATTCGCCGCGTGACGGTGCCCGCGGTCGTCATCGACACCGAGCGCAGGTGGCCGAGGATGTCGTAGTCGTATGACGTGACCTCCGCGCCCTCCGCCCGCTCCGTGAGCTGACCTTGGTCGTTGTAGGCGTACCTGGTGGAGCCAGCCGAGAGGAGTCGGTCTTGCTTGTCGAGCACGAAGCAGTCCGGGTCGTGGCTCAGGAACACGGTGCGCCTGCTGACGGTGTACGTGCTCGGCGTGGCCACGGAACCAGTCGTGGCTGGGTCCGTGTAGGGAGGGGGCTCGTAGCTTTGCAGTCGCTCCTCGCAGGAGTAGCTCATTGTCACGCGATCTGGGGTGTCGGCCAGCCGAGGGGAGGCTCACACGAGCGTTGGATGGCCGAGGCGGACATCCTCTCCTCTTGACCGGTCCACGCGACCACGGCTAGGAACGTGGTGTGGACCGGATCCCCGAGCTCGGCCGCGCGGTCGCGCTCCTCCGATGCCTCGGAGGGATGTCGCTCATCGACGCGGCGCGACGGCTCGGGCTGAGCGACGAAGAGCTTCGTGCCGCCGAGCGTGGAGAAGTCGGAGCCGCGAGCCGGGTCGCGCACGCGTGGGGCTTGGACGCCCAGGAGTTGCTCGCGGGTGCGATGGCGGGGACCAACGATCACGAGACGATCCGAGGCGCCACCGTCTTCCTGTTTCATGGCGCCTACCAGGACTTCGACGCGACCGATCTGGGCGTCCTCGAACGCGCGATGCGGGTGGCGCGCATCGCGGCGACGCAGATGTCCGAAGAGGCGACCCGACGGCGGTTGGCGTTCGCGACGGTGCCTCCCGCAGGGCCGACCCCCCGCGACGCCGCACGGCAGGGCCACCGACTCGCCACCTACGTTCGTACGAAGCTCGGATGGGGCACGGAGCGGGTCGGCGATCTGCGCGAGCTCCTCGAAGAGGTCTTCGGCGTCGTGGTGCTCGTCGAGAGACTCGACACATCCGATCTTCGCGCCGCGTGTGTCGTGGACGCCGAACGCGCCGCCGCCGCCATCGTGCTCTCGACCGAGGCGATCTCCGACCATCCTCTGGTCGCTCGCGTCTATCTGGCTCACGAGCTCTGCCACGTGCTCTTCGATCCGCTCTACCCCGGGCGCGTGCGGGTCGTGCTCGACGACCGCGTCGACGAACGTCGGCGCGCGCTCTCCACCACCTCGTTGCTCGAGAGCCGCGCGAAGGGATTCGCGGCCGAGCTCCTCATGCCGCTCGAAGGTCTCCGCGAGCTCCTCGGCGAACCCGACGCGATCTCCGAGCCCACGGCATGTCGTGCGCGGATCGATCATGTGCGCGAGCACTTCGGGACTCCCTGGCAGATCGCCACCTACCACTTGCGAAACCACGGGTTTCTGGACGACTCCGCGCTCCGCCTGAAGCCGAGCACGACGGCGGTGCACGGCGATCTCGTCACATCACTGCCCGCTCCGGGAACGCTGCCCTCCTTCGTCACCTGGCCGGGGGTCGACGCACCAATCATCTCGGAAGAAGCGCCCGCTTGGGTCGGCGAGGCGCGCGAGCGCTCACGAGACGCGCTGCGCGCCCACAGCGACGCCGTGCTGGTGACGGCGCTGAACGAGATCGTGGGTGGCGCCTCGAAGCACGCGGAGATGCGCGCGACGGACGCGGTCGTCGACCTCCTCGACGATCTCCTCCACGCGCGCGAGCTCGACGAGGCGAAGCGTGTGCTCGACGCCCTCGACGCCCAGCGATTCCCGCCAGGGGTGCTCACCGGGGTGCTCGGCACCACGAAGCCGGCGCGCGAAGAGCTCGGCACAGCGCGCGTCTCGCTTCTGGAACGGACCGGGCGCGCGCTCGTCGAGCGGTGGGGGCAAGCGCAGGACCTCGCGGATCGCACTGTGCAGCGACTCCGATGAGCCCCCACGAAGCCATCGAGGTCCGCCCAATCACCGAGACTCCACCTCACGTCGCGGTCGTGTGCGTGACGTCGGGCCTGGTCGGTGCTCATGTCGGAATCTGGTACGAGGACGCGACCGGGCACCGACGCGCGCTCCATCAAGCGTGGCATTGCCGGTTGCTCGACGAGGCGTGCGACGAACACTCGTTCGACGACGGGTCGTGGGTCTTGCCCAGCCTCGACGAGAACGAGGCGCGGGATCTCGGCACGGCGGCAAGGAAGGTTGCGCGGAGTCGCGGCGACGGGCGCGTTCCGTACGGGTTCGCGCGGCGGCACGCGCGCTTTCGAGATGACGGCTCGCTCGACCTCGCCGATTCGAGCGGGCTCAACTGCTCCGTGCTCGTGATGATGGTGTTCGAGCTCGCGGCCGTGCCGCTGCTCGACGAAGGGACGTGGTCGACCGAGCGCACGGCCGATCGCGAATCGGAAGACCGCGCTGCGCAGGAGTCGCTGCTGAACGCGCTCCCGTTCGACCAGCAAGAGAAGCTTCAGAACGAGCTCGGGGCGCCACGCGTGCGGGCCGAAGAGGTCGCGGCGGCGTCTGGCTTGTCGGGGCGTCCGGTGCGGTTCGAGGGTTGCGCGCCCGCCGGGGCCGCGCTGCTCGAGCGACTCGCCGGGTGACACATCTGCGCGCTCGAGGGCCCATGCTCCCTTCGGCTCATCCATCCAGGGTCTGGTGCGCGCATGCCTCCGTCGTCTCGTCGCGCACGGCGCGTCTCGATGGCATGAGTCGTGGAACGGCGGAGGAATCTGCTCGGAGCTGAACTGACGCGGGGCCCGGCGAGGGCTGAGAGACTTCCGCGAGGGCGCGCTTCGATCACCATGGAGCAGATCGGCGCGCGAGGTCGACGGCGTGGCGCGAGGTCCCGGCGGATCAGAGCGCCTTGGTCCAGAAGGTCATCGGCTTCTCGGTCTCCTCGGGCTCGCCGTGATCCCGCCAACGCATGGTGGCGCGCAGGTCGGGACGTGGGACGTAGCCGAAGTGCTGCCACACGGCGTCGAGCGGGACGTAGCCCGGTGGGCGGGCGGGGTGGTCCGCGGGGCGCTGGACGGCGCAGAAGGTGAGCGTCGAGAAGCCGTGGTCGCGCGCGTGCCCCTCGCGGGCGGCCAAGAAGCGCCCGTAGATCCGCTGGCCGCGGTGGCTCGGCGAGAGCACCGACTCACCCCCGTAGAAGATGGAGCCGACGTCGAGCCCGGCGGCGACGAAGGGCGCGCGCAGGGTCTCCGGTTCGTGGGCGAGCGGGAGACCCGTCGACGCACCAACGATGGCGCCGTCGTCTTCGGCGACGACGACGATGGCGCCCTCGCTCTCGGCGTAGACCTTGAGGTACTCGCGCTCCGAGGCCTCGTCGCCCTCGTAGAGGTAGGGGTAGTCGGCGAAGATGCGGACGCGGAGCTCGGCGAGCGCCGGGAGGAGCGCCCGGACCTCGTCGCCCACGCAGGTGCGGACGGTGGCGCTCATTGCGCAGCCTCCGTGGCGCAGGGAGAGGCGCTTGGGTCGGCGCGGAGCGGATCGGTCGTACCAGCGGTGCTGGGAGTGCTCGTTGGGTCACCTGCGCGACGTTCGCGCATCGCACCTGCGCGGCGAGCGATCGCACCGTCGCGGCGACGGGCGCTCATCGGGTCACCTGGGCGAGCCAGCGCTCGAGGTCGTAGTAGTTCGTGACGCGGGCGACCTTGCCGTCGCGGAGCTCGAAGAAGGCCCCGACGGGGAGCTCGTAGGTCTGCCCCTTCGCCTCTGGAAGGCCAGCGTCGGTGGAGAGGTACGTGCCCTCGATGACGAGCTCCGCGGCGCCGCGGCGGCCGTCCTCGGTGGCGAAGACCACCAGGTCCTTCACGCGCTCGCGGTAGCAGCGGTTCATCTGCGCCATGAACTCGGCGAACGCCGCCTTGCCCTCGCGCCCCGCAGAGCCGCCTTGATTGGGGACGTGGACGACGTCGTCGGTGAGGAGGGAGAGGAAGGTGTCCATGTCGCCGGCGTCGAAGGCGGCGTAGTAGCGGCGGAGCAGGGCTTCGGTCTCGTGGCGACTCATGGTGGGTTCGTAGCGCTGATGGGGCGGGGTGTCGCGGGGGACTCGGACTCGGACTCGGACCTCGGACTCGGACCTCGGACTCGGGCTCGGACCGTCGGACTCGGACCCGGGCTCGGACTCGGACTCGGACGCGGACTCGGACTCAGATCGCCACGCGCACTGGTGGACGTGGACGTGATCACATTTCCGTGTGGCTCACGGCGGGGGAGGACACGCCCCGCCACACCGGCGCGGCGCTGATGGGGCT
>JAHBWH010000187.1 GCA_019637115.1 Myxococcales bacterium
CTCCGGCCGCCCAATCCAACCCCCTCCACCCATTCCGGGCCCCCCAATCCGGCCCCCCACTCCGACCCCCCGACACGCCCGTCGCCCGACTCCACCACCCGCCACGCATTCGGGTCACGAACCCAAGCGCCGCGACCGTGAGCCCGGCTTCGCGAACCTCGGGCGCTCGATCTCTTCGGCCTCCGAACGGGATCGACGCTCGCGCGCGGCCTTGCTAGGGTCCGCCCCGAGGTGAGGATGTTCAGGGGGTTCGAGCGTGCGCCCAGCGTGCTGGGCAGGTTCGTCATCATGGGGCTCTTGCTCGCGTCGCTCGGCACGGCGCACGCGCAGGAGGCCGAAGAGACGTCGACCGAGCAGCCATCGACGGACGAGGATCCGCGCCTCGCCGAGGCGCGCGAGCGCATCGCGCGAGGTGAGCAGCTCTACGCCGACGGCAACTACGAGTCCGCGCTCGCCGAGTTCGTCGAGACGCTCGAGCTCCTCCGCGGCCACCAGCTCCGCTACCTCGTCCTCTACAACATGGCGAAGTGCCAAGAGCGGCTCTTCCTCTACGCCGACGCGATGGACTCGTACCGGGCCTTCCTCGAGCAGGGCGGCGCGTTCACCGAGCTCGAGGGCGAGGTCCGGGCGAAGGTCGACATGCTCGAGGGCCTCCTCGGCACAGTCCGCCTGACGGTGAACGTGCGTCAGTACGAGGTCTGGCTCGACGACCGCCGCGTCGGCACGAACGTCGACTTCATCCTCGTGCCCGGCGGCGCCCACAAGATCGAGATCCGCGCCGACGGCTACGTGCCGAACCAACAAGAGGTCCAGGTCGCGGCGCGCTCGGAGCGCTCGCTCTCGTTCGAGATGGCGCGGCTGGCCGAGGAGTTCGAGGGGCTCTCGCCCGCGCTCTTCTGGACGAGCGTCGGCGTGGCGGTCGTCGCGGCCGGCGTCGGCGCGGGCTTCGGCATCAAGGCGATGAGCGATCGTAGCGCCGTCGACGATCGGACCCCGGCGCTCGCGACCAACGAGGAGGTGCGCCGCATCCGCCGCTCCGCGCGCAACGCCGACATCCTCTTCGGCGTCGCTGGCGCGGCCGCCATCACCGCCGTCATCTTCGCGCTCTTCACGCGCTGGGGCAGCCGCGACGACGACGACGCCCAAGGCGCCGCGCGGCTCCGGCTCGTGCCCTCGGTCGGCGTCGGCGGGGCCAGCCTCGACCTCACGGGGAGCTTCTGATGCGTGCTCATCCGAACCAGACCTCGCTCGCGCTCCTCGCGCTCCTCGCCGGGTGCAGCGCGCTCGGGCTCGATGACGTCGAGCGCTGCGACCAGCACGGCTCGACCCCGCTCGAGCACGCGCAGGCTTGCGCCCAGGCGCTGAACGGCGCGTTCGGCATCCCGGGTTGGTGCAACCCGTGGCAATGCCTCGACGGCGAATGTGTCCGCGCGGACGCCGAGATCTGCGATGGCCTCGACAACGACTGCGATGGCGTCGTCGACGAGGACGTCTTCTCGCCGCGGGTCCTCGGGACGGCGTCCGTAAACGGCACGCCGAGCGGCGTGGACGGCACCTCGGGCGAAGGGGCCGCGTGGGGACGCTACGCGAACCGTGGCGGCGAGGCGTACGTGCTCGGCGTGGGCGAGGCCAACGCGAACGCGATGCGCTACGTGCGCCAGCGGGCCATGGCGGGCCTGACCCAAGAGGTGATGGGCGCGCGGATGGAGGAGAGCGGCTGTGTCCGCCTCGACGTGGACCGCGCGGGTGGCACCTCGTCGATGCTGAACGGCATCGGCCTCGTCCCGACCAACTGCACCTTCGATCTGCTCGACGTCGAGATGGTGGGCAGCGTCGGCCTCGGCGCGGCGATCAGCACGACCGCCAGCGTCGATGGCGAGCTGCGCGTGGGGCACGTCGACGCGAGCGAGCAGACGCGCTTCGCCGCGTTCGGGCCCTCGGGGCTCTCGAACGCCTTCTTGGGCGTCGCGCGCGTCGACGGCGCGGCGCGATCGGCGATCGACGCTGACCTCTGCCGAGCCAAGCGCGACCTCGCCTCGAGCATCGGCACCTGCCCCGGCGGCTGCGACGCCGCCACGGAGCGCTGCCTCGAGGGCGTCTGCGTCCCCCGCAAATGCGCCACGGACGGCGAGTGCCGGTCGCCCGGGCTCGCGTGCGGCGGCGCAGGCATCTGCCAGCCGCGCAGCTGCGCCGCGACGCCCGACTGCGGGGGCGGCACGTTCCAATGCGTGAGCAGCCGCTGCCGCCAGCGCTGCAGCGCGAGCGAGGACTGCGGCGGCGAGAGCCTCGCGTGCAACTCCTCGAACCTCTGCGTGCCGAAGAGCTGCGCCGCCGACGCCGAGTGCGCGGCCGGCGACGTCTGCGCGTGCGGCCAATGCCTGCACCCACGGCAGGTCGAAGAGATCCACGCCTGCGGCGTCGCCGACGCCGAGCTCGCGGCGCGCGCGCCCTCGAGCGCCGCCGGCGCGTTGCGGGCCGAGGGGCTCGTCACGATGGTGAGCGGCTCGCGGCGCCGCTTCCCCTCGGACTGCACGCTGCCCGACCTCGCGGGCACCGACACGGACGAGTCGCTGCGCGAGGTCGGCTTCGTCGGCCTCACTTTGCACCAGCCGACCACGGGCGCCTTCTCCGCGGTCAACGCGACCCAGGAGGGCGTGCCCGAGCGCCTCGGCAGCACGCGCTCGACCACCGCGCCGGCGGCGCTCGCGCTCGACGACGGCTTCCTCGTCGGTTTCGCGAACGCCGAGGGGCAGCTCGCGCTGCGCTACGTGCAGGTCGGCGAGGTCGCGACGCCGGTGCTGGTCTGCGAGGGGCCCGGGGTCTCCCCCGCGACGCCTCCGCCGGGCTTTTTCGACGACCAGGTCTGCTGCACGGGCGCGGGCTGCGTGCAGCCCAGCTTCTGCCCCTCGACCGAGTGCGGCATCGACGTCGGCGTGTGCACGTCGGGCCGCCGCGCGTGCTTCGGCGGCGTCGGGCTCTGCGAGGGCGCGACCTTCCCGGGCGTGGAGCTCTGTGGCAACGGGCTCGACGACGACTGCGACGGCCAGATCGACGAGACCGAGTGCGCCATCGAGTGTCCGGGCACCGTCGAGGTCTGCAACGGCATCGACGACGACTGCGACGGAGTCGTCGACGAGGACGTCGGCGGCGCCGTCTGCGGCACCGACGAGGGCGTCTGCGAGAGCGGTCGCACCGCGTGCATCGGGGGCCGCGAGGTCTGCGTCGGCGGCGTGCGTCCCGCCCGCGAGGTCTGCGGCAACGGGCTCGACGACGATTGCAACGGGACCGTCGACGAGGCGGGCTGCTGCACGCCCAACACGATGAACGACGTCTGCGACGGCATCGACAACGACTGTGACGGCGTCGTCGACGAGGACGCGCCCGGCGAGACCCACCGGCGCTGCGAAGGCAACTCCGACTGTGGCGGCGGGCGCACCTGCCGCGGCGGCTTCTGCTCGTCGACGAACAACGACTTCAACATCACCCGCGACTTTCTCGGCCTCGGCGGCGCGAACGGGCTCGTCCGCAGCCCCGAGGTGATCCGCCAGTGCATCGCGACGGATCCGGCGATCGTCGCCGACTCCTTCGTCGCGCGCGACGCGGTGATCGAAGGCCGCGTCGAGGATCTGCGGATGGCCGTCGGCCCCAAGGATCGAGACAGCCTCACGGTGGGCGTGACGTGGCGCGAGGTCGGCGAGAGCGGCCAGCGCGTCCGCTTCCAGATGCTCACCTTCCACGTGAACTGCACCTGCCGCGCGGGCGGGACCTGCGGCTCGCCCGGCTGCGAGCTCGTGCTCACGCCGACGGGCCTGCGGAACCTGACCCCGACCGTGACGCTCGCGACGGGCGCCATCGCCTCGCCGACGCTCGTCTACACCCCGGCGGGGATCTTGGCCGAGGGCGCGCCCCGAGGTGAGGGCACGGTCTCGGTCGGCGGCGGGTGGTACGTCGCCTGGCGCCGGAACACCTCGTCGGATGGGATGAGCGCGGGGCGCGTCGAGGTGCGCGCGGTGTCGGCGCACGACGGCCAGCCCGCGAACCTCGCTTGCGACGCGGACGCCGGCCAGGCGTGCGCGATCACGCTGAACGCGCTCGGCGAGATGCGCTTCGTCGACACGTTCACGCGGGACGGCGTGCCGGGCCTCGTCTCGGTGGGCGAGGAGCGCTTCGTCGCCACCGAGCTGACCTGCGGGATGTGAGCCGCGTCAATGGATGCACCGCTGCGGGCACTCCCGCAGCAGGTTCGTCTGAAAGAGGCCCTCGGCCTGGGACGGCAGCGGCGGCGGCGCGGCGCACGCGTCGCGCGTCGCATGCTGCGCGCCTCGGTACGTGAGCTCGAGGGCGAGCGGGGCCGCGCCGGCGGCGCAATAGCGCGTGAGCGCGGCGCGGAAGGAGGCTGGGTGCCAGAGCCGTTCGCGCACGTGCTCGGAGAGGGCGGCCGGTCCACGGATCGCGCCGCCCGCGTCGAAGCGCGAGACGCGGACGTAGGGGTCGTAGAGGCGCACACGCTCGGGGACGAGCAGGTGATTCCAGCACCCCTCGTCGACGCGCAGGTTCGAGAGCATCGCGCCCGCGTGGTGGAACTGCACGCCGAGGTAGGGCGTCGCGGCGTTCGCGGCGATGACGCACGCGAAGAGCGGCGCGAGCCGATGCCGCCAGCGCAGGCCCTCGTCGCGATCCGTCCACGCGAGGCGGCCGCGCAGCGCGTCGCCGCGCTCGGGCGCGCGCGTGACGAGCGCGACGGCGTAGAGCCCTAGGAGCAGCCAGAGCGAGAGCTCGACGAGCTGCCACGCGGGGTAGGGGATCCAATGGTCTCGGAAGTAGAGCGCCGCGCTCGCGATCGCGGGCGCGAGGCCGAGGGTGAGCACGAGGCGTCGGCGGGTCCGCCACACCGTCGCGATCCAGGCGACGTCCTCGTCGCGCAGGAACGCGACCCAGCCAGGCAGCATCACCCACGCGAACGCGGGGGCGAAGACGATCGTGAGCGGGATGTGCATCAGCAGCGCGCCGAGCAGCGCGAGCGCCGGGCGCGCGATCGCGAGCGCGACGAGGCCCGCCTCGGTGGCCAAGAAGAGCGCGGGCCAGAACGCCGAGAGGTGCTGGTCCGAGAGCGGTAGGCTCCAGTTCGCCGCCAGGAGCTCCACGCCGCCCGTCGCGCAGCTCACCTCGGGGTCGAGGAAGTCGGCGTTCAGCTTGTGGAATGCGGCGATCGCGTAGACGCCGAGCGTGATCCACCGCAGCGCGGCGGCGAGCGCGGCGTCGCTGTTTCGGGTTGGGGGCACGAGCACGAGCGCGGCGAGCGCCGAGAGGGTGAGCGCGACCGATTGGGTGAGCTGGTCGCCGAGGAAGAGCAGGGGCCAGAGCGCGCCGACGGCGATCCCGCCGAAGCTGAGCGCGAAGCGCAGGGTGCCTGGGGTCGGCGGGCGAATCAGCAGCGAGAGCGCGCCGCCGCCGAGCAGCAGGTTCGGCACGAGCCACGCGAGCGCGTGCGTGTCGGGGAGCGTGAGGTGGACGAGGTTGCCGACGCCGAAGGCGCGACACCACGTGCTCCAACGTCGAGGACCCGAGCGCACGGCCGAAGGCTGCCCGAGGAGCCTCCGACGCGCACGCGCGTTCCGCTTCTGGGGAGGGGCTGTCGCCAACCCCTCCCCGCTTCGCGCGGTGGCGCGCCGTCCCGGTGGGGCGGCTCGCGAAAGCGGCCGTGCTTCAGCGCTGCAGGATCCGGAAGATGACCCGCCGGTTCTGCGCGTGATCCTCTTCCGTCTGCGCGTCGGCGACGACCGGCTGATCGGGCCCGAAGCCCTGCGCCTCGAGCCGCTCGGGCGCGACCCGCCCGCGCTCGACGAGGAAGCGGACGACGGACTCCGCCCGGCGTTGCGACAGCTCCATGTTCGACTCGCGCGGTCCGCGCGAGTCCGTGTGGCCCTCGATGCGCAGGCGCCCGATCTCGGGGTGGGCCGAGAGCACCGCGGCGACGTTCTCGAGGAGCCGATACGAGCGGCGCTGGATGCGCGCCCGATCCGTCGCGAAGTAGACGACCTCCAAGATGCGCAGCTGCCCCTCGTCGATCTGCACGAGCTGTTGGGTCGGGCAGCCCTGGTTGGCGGGGGAGCCAGGCTCGTCGGGGCAGTTGTCGAGGCGGTCGGGGACCCCATCCGCGTCGCGATCGGTGTCCGGACAGCCGCGATTGGCGGCGGGGCCAGGCTCGCTGACGCATCGGTCGTCGGCGTCGAGGACTCCGTCGCCGTCGTTGTCGGGGTCCGGGCAGCCATCGGCGTCCTGGAACCCGTCGAGGTCTTCCGCGTCCTGCGGGCAGGCGTCCAGGCGGTCGGGGATGCCGTCGCCGTCGCTGTCGGCGTCGGGGCACCCTTCATTCTCGATGGATCCTGGCTCCATCGGGCAGCGATCGTCGGCGTCGAGGACACCGTCTCCGTCATTGTCGGCCTCGGGGCAGCCGTCGGCGTCCTCGAAGCCGTCGAAGTCCTCGGGCTCGTCGGGGCAACCGTCACGCGCGTCCGCGATGCCGTCGCCGTCCCGATCGCGTGGGGCCTCCTCTGCGGGCGCGGGCGCTCGCGTGCCGGGGTAGGCGACCGAGAGGCCGATCACCAAGACGCCGCCGTCCGACGCGCCGGCCAGCGCGCGGTCGGTCTGGAAGACGTGCTGATACCGGACGAAGGGCCCGAGCCGGACGACGTGCCGGATGTCGTGCTCGTAGCCGAGGCCGATCTCGAAGCCCGGCCGGAAGACGTCGCCGGTGCGGACCAACGCCGCCGACGCCCCGAGCCAGAGATCCCCCAAACCGAAGGGCGCCATCGGGTAGACCCGTACGCCGAGCGCGGGCAGACCGTAGTACGAGCCGTAGCCATCGACCGTCGGCGCCTGCTCGCTCGAGGGCACCCAGGCCGCCGAGACCCGCGCCTCGATCCCGATCCAGTCGACGAGGCGCAGCTCGTACGCGAGCGCGCCGCCACCGCCCGGGTTGAAGCGCGAGCGCTGCGGCGCCGTGACGGGGAGCACGAGGCCTCCTTCGGCGCGCACGGAGTGCCGAGGCGGCTCGGCCTGCGCGGCGCTGGGGGCGCCCCCCACGACGACGCCGATCGCGGCGACCACGAAGCCAACCAACCACCTTCTCATCGTGACCTCCCACCTCTCGGTGATCCGAGCGCGCGCTCGTCGTCTGCTCCACCTTCACTCATGGCTCGTCGCGGTCTGACCAAGAGCGTGCCCGCATAGCCGGTCGCGTAGACCCGCCCGTCCGCCCCAGCGTGCACGGACGTGAGCACCTCGCGCGTCACCGGCCGCTCCTGGCGCCAGGTCACGCCGTCGTCGTCGGAGACGAAGCTCGCGCCGTCGGCCGCGACGATGTAGAGCCGCTCGGCGTCTCCGGTGATCCCCGAGAGCAGGACGCCCGGTCGGATCGTCCACGCCTTCCACCGGCCGGCCTCGTTGCGCCGCGCGACCACGCCGGGGCGCGCCGTCATCAGCAGGGTGCCGCGCGCGGTCACGAAAGGCGTGCGCAGATGAAGCCCGGGGCGAGGCGGCGGCTCCGGCTCCCACGTCCGGCCGAGATCGGTCGAGCGCTCGACGCGATCGGAGGCCACGAGCCACAGCGCCTGCCCATCCCACGCGAGGCCCGCGAAGTGGACGTCGTCGCCGACGGAGACGCTCGTCCACGTTCGCCCCGCGTCCTCGGACCAATAGCGCTGACCGCGCTCTCCGACGCAGACGGCGTGGCCGGCGTCGTCGAGCCAGACGGCGGTGAACGAGTAGCGCGCAGGGAGCGCGACGCGCTGCCAGCGCGCGCCTCCGTCGGTCGAGCGCAGGATCACGCCCTGCCCGCCGACGGCGAGCGCCACGCCCGCACGATTCATCGTCACCGCGTGCAAGGACGCGGGCGTCACGGGCGGGAGCGGACGGAGCGGGCCACGTCCTGCGGCGCGCGCGATGAAGCCACGCTCGCCGACGACGAGCCGCGCGCGCGCGTCGGCGTGCACGGCGAAGAGCGACGCCGCCTCGCGCGACGAGGCGACGAAGCCGCCTCGCCCGCGTCGCGTCGAGACCCGGCCTCCGTCGCCCACGGCGATCGTATGACCACCGAACGACGCGAGCGCGTGGTGTCGGCCCGGCGTCGCTCCGAGCGGCTCGAACGCGCCTCCGCGGCGGGTCAGCGCGACGCCCGCGCCCACCGCGACGAGCTCGCCGGAGGTTACGCGCGTCAGCGCGAAGAGATCGGCGCTCACGCCCGTCGGGAGCGGCTCCCACGTCGCGCCCGCGTCGACGCTGCGCACCGCGAGGCCTCGCGCGCCGACGCCGACGAGCTCGGTCGAAGGGCCTCGCTCTCCCTGACGGGCGAGCTCGGTCGCCGAGGAGGGGCGCCCCGCAGGCTCTCGGTCGATCGCAGCGAACGCCAGGACGTGCGTTGGGGCGTCGACCCGCGTCGTCGTCCAGCGCTGGCCGAGGTCCGAGGTCCGCGCGAAGGAGCCGGCGGGGCCGGAGGCGACCAGCGCGTCCCCGAGGACCGCGAGCGCATAGAGCGCGTGCGGGGCGCCGCGCCGCTCGAAGCGGCCGCCGCCGTCCTCCGAGACGTAGAGCGCTCCCGAGGGGCTCGCCGCGGCGAGCGCGCGCTCGCCGACGCAGGTGACGTCGGTGAGTGTTGGCTCGCCGTCGAGGACCTGCTCGCGGACCACGCCGTCGCGGTGTGCGACGACGCGCCCGCGCGCGCCGACCGCGACGACGCCCGAAGGGCAACAAGCGATGGCGTAGAGATCGTCGGTCGCCTCGACCGGCGCGGGCTCGAACGCACCCGAAGGGACGAGGCGGCCGAGCGTCCCGAGCTCACCTGCCACCCAGACTCCCGTCACGTCGGTGCCAGTCCCCGTCACGTCGGCGCACGCCGCGCGGAGGGTGTTGCCTTGTGGCTCGGGCCACTCCCAGCGCCACCCGTCTTGCGCGTCTGCTCCTCGCGGCGCGAGGGCCGCGACCGCGAGGAGCAGCGCGCCTCCGACACGCGCTGGCGCCTCGCTCACGGGCAGGACCACACGAGCCGGACGGCCTCGACGAAGGGCACGTCGCCCGCCTCCGAGGTCCGGAGCACGAGCGTCAGCCGGAGCTGGCGCGCGGGCGTCTCGCCCTCGGCCGCGAACGCTGCGCCCATGTCGTAGGGGCTGTCGTTTGGCGGCAGCGTCCCGATGGAGACGTCGTCCGCCGTCGGCAGCGCGCCGACCGTGGCCGCCGAGCGCATCGACACCGTCACGGAGCTACCCGCCGGGAAGCTGCCGTCGATGCCGAAGGTCTGGAGGGTCGGGTTGTCGCAGCCGAGATCGAAGGTCTGCGTGTAGGAGCCCTGCGGGATCGACGCACGCCGCACCGACCCCGTGAAGTCGGAGTAGGAGTAGGTGTTGTTCGGGCCGAGGTGCTGGGTGAAGGTGCCCGTGGCGACGTCGAGGTGGAGCAGGCGGGAGTTGCCGCCATAGCTCGCGAGCCAGATGTCTCCCGCGCGGTCGGCGCCGACCGCTGAGAGCTGCCCCGTGGCACCAGAGAGTCCCGCGAAATACGTGATCTCGGCGCTTGGGAGGGTGCCTGGGCTGCCGATCGATGCGCCCGGAACGAACGCGTTCGTCGGGAAGCGCGCGAGCGACGAGACTCCTCCCCCATCCATCACGCCCGCCCAGATGTTCCCGGAGGCGTCGATGGTGATGCCGTTCGACATCCCCGCGCGCAGCGTGGCGCGCGTCGTCGTGCCGGTCGCGGGGTCGTACCCGATGATGATCGTGCTGCCCGGCGAGCCGTACCAGATGCGACCCGAGGTGTCGGCGGCTGGGCCATACATCGAGTTGGGGAGGCCGGTGACCAGAGATCCGACCGTGAGGGTCTCGGTGTTGATCGGCTGCAGCCGCGCGCCGCCGAGCTCCGTGACCCAGAGCGTCCCGTCACCCGTGACCACGGCGCCATACGGGTTACCGCTCACGGCGAGCTCGTTGAGGACGCTGCCGTCGTTCGGGTCGAGGCGCCAGAAGCGGCTGCGGTTGTAGCTGCCGACCCAGACGTAGCCGTTCGGGCGCGCGGCGCTGCCGCGGTCGATCGCGAGCGCGCGGAGGACGGCGTCGACCGGCCCAACCGGGACGTTCCAGAGCACGCACTCATCCGCGTCCCAGGCGAGCGGCGTCGCGCTATTCGACGTGTCGATGACGCCGTTGCCGTTGCGGTCGACGCACTCGGTGACGTCGCCTGCGATCTTCGTCACGGTGCCCTGCATGCTGAACCCGCGGTTCGCCACGTAGGCGTCGCCGTTCCCGTCGACGACGACGCGTGAGGGCTGATTGCACGGCCCCGACCAGCAGCACTGTCCGAGGCACTCACCCGCGGCAAGGCCGACGCGATAGCGCGCGAGCTCCGTCCGACTCTCCGCGTCCCAGCGGCTCACGGTGCTGTCGCCCGTGTTGACGATCCACAAGAAGTCGTTCGTGCGCGTCGACACGTCGCCGCTCGGGCGGATCGCGCCGGTGCCCGGGTCTTGGTCGAGGTCGCGCAGCGTGCCGTCCGAGAAGGGCGGCGCGCCCGGCGGGCCCACGATCGAGACGCGGCACTCGCAACCATTCGCCGGGTTCCCGTCGCAGTCGTCGTAGCCGACAGCGCACGCGCCCATCACGCAGGCCCCGCCCACGCAGGAGGCGCCCGCGTTTCGGAACGAGCAGGCGTTGCCGCACGCGCCGCAGTGCAGCGCGTCGGTCGCGAGCTCGACCTCGCAGCCATCGTCGCGCGAGTCGTTGCAATCGCGGAAGCCCGGCTCGCAGGTCATGAGGCAGCCGTCGTTGCACGACGGGATCGCGTTGGCGTAGGGGCCGCAAGCCGCGTCGCACGCGGTGCAATGGCTCACGTTGTAGGGGAGCTCGACGCACGACCCGCTGCACTCGGTCAGGTGGTCCGCGCAGGAGAGCGCGCACTCGCCGAGCGAGCAGACCTGGCCTGCGGCGCAGGGCGCGCCGCAGCCGCCACAGTGCGCGACGTCGCTGCCGAGGTCGACGCAGGTGTCGCCGCAGATCACCTGCGGCGAGGGGCACGAGAGCGCGCACTCACCCGCGACGCACGCTTGGCCGGGCGCGCACGCCTCGCCGCAGCCACCGCAGTGGTTGCGGTCGGTCTGCAGATCGCGGCAGACGCCGTCGCAGTCGGTCGTGCCCGCGCCACAGGAGGTCGTGCACGTGCCAGCGGAGCAGACCTCGCCCGCGCCGCAGGCCTCGCCGCAGCCGCCGCAGTGGTTGCGGTCGGTCTGCAGATCGCGGCAGACGCCGTCGCAGTCGGTCGTGCCGCCGCCACAGGAGGTCGTGCACGCGCCAGCGGAGCAGACCTCGCCCGCGCCGCAGGCCTCGCCGCAGCCGCCGCAGTGTTCGCGGTCGGTCTGCAGATCTCGGCAGCGGCCGGAGCACTCCGTCGTGCCCGCGCCGCACGAGGTGCCGCACTCGCCCGCAGAGCAGACCTCGCCGGTCCCACACGTCGTCCCGCACGCCCCGCAATGCGCCGGGTCGTTCCGGAGGCTCACGCAGGCGCCGAAGCAGTTCGTCTCGTCGGTCCGGCAGGTGACCCCGCCGTCGCCGTCCGTGACCAGCTTCGCCCCACATCCGAAGACGGATGTGACGACGAGACCCAACGCCAAACGCCAAGCCATCGAGCTCATGCGACCTCCACACTTCGTCGGCCGGGATCGAACCCAGGTCGAGCGCGCCAACCCAACCACACCACCCCGAGCGCCCACCTCGAGGCTCGGCAGAGGTCGAGAGAATGGCTGCGCGCGCCCGACCTTACAATCTCGAAATGCAGTGCTCGCGGAAAAGTAAGGTGATGCCGGACGCTGCCCGCCCTGAAGGACGACGTCAGCGCCGACCGCGGACGCGGTGGAGGGTGAGCGTCAGGGGCTGTCCGGGGCGGAGATTGTGGCCGAGGTTCGGGTCGTAGGCGCGGGACGTGAACTGTCGCTCCGCGACCATCTCGAGCCGGAGGCGGTTCGGGATCTCGTGGCAGATCGGGGCCTCTCGCCCCTCGAAGCCGGGCGGCACGTAGGCGAGGCAGGGGAGCCCGGCGTACCAGTAGAGGCACTCGGGAGGATCGGCGAAGAGCGCGGAGACGTCGTCGGGGTAGGGCGGCGGGGTGGCGGGCGCCGAGGCCTCGGGCGCGGGGATCGGTACGACGCGCCACCGAGAGCGCGCCTCGCCGTCGAGCGCGTAGAGGCCGACCCGCGTGAAGCGCGACCCGGCGCGCTCCCCCGTGTACTCGAGCACGGTGCAGCCCTCGGGGATGACCTCTCGGAGCTCGTGGACGAAGCGCCACTCCCGCGGGTCGTCGAGCTCGATGAAGCGCACCGCGTGGAGGTGCAGGAACGGCGAGGCGAGGAGGTAGACGGCGAGCGCCGCGGGGATCGCGCGTCGCCACCTGGCAGAGAGCGCTCGGGCACGCGCGAGCAACCCCACCAGGCCGCACGTCGCGAGCAGGACGAAGGGGATGACGAGGTGCAGGTGGTAGCGCGCCTGCATGTAGACCTCGGGCGGCACGACGTAGGCGTGCACGACGAGGAACATCAGCAGCCACCCGACGAGGAAGACGAGCAGCCGCCAGCGTCGGCGGATTCCGAGGACCCACACGCCGACGAGCGCGAGCGCCGTGAGCCCGGGCGGCGTGAGCTCGGGGTTGATGAGGATGTTGTGCGTGGGGCTGAGCGCGACCCGCGCCGCGGCGAGCAAGGTGCTCGGGCTCAGCCCCTCTTGCACGTTGTCGCCATAGCCCTCGAGGAGGCGCGGGAGGCCGAAGCCGAAGGTGACGAGGCAGACGAGCGCGGCGACGACGGCGATCCGCGCGCGGGTGGGCGGGCGCTTGTCGGAGAAGACGCCTTCGTTGACGAAGGCGGTGGCGAGCAGGAGGGGGAAGTAGACGAGGTTGTCGGGGCGAACCAGGTAGGTCATCGCGATCGCCGGGCCCGCCAGAGCGAGGCAGAGCGCGGCGAAGCGCCGATCGCGCTCTCGCGTCGCGGCGTGGATCATCCCGAAGGCCAGCGAGCTGATCGTCATCGAGCCGATGAACGCGACGTCGCTGCGCGAGAAGCGCAGGTGCAGCGGGAGGACCGTGAGGATCGCGGCCGCGACGAGCGCCGCGCGTCGGTCGGCGAGGAGATAGCGCGCGTGCACGAAGATCGTGAGCGGTGCGAGGCACGCGAGCACGAGCGTCGTCGTGGTGGCGAGGTCGCTCAGCCAGACCGGGCCGCTCGTGAGGTGCCCGAGCAAGGGGCCGTCGAAGACGAGCCGCGTCGGCGCGAAGAGGCGGTCGTAGGGCCACGCCTCGAGGCCGACGACGTGCGGGAGGGTCAGCCGGAGCGCGACGCCGAGCGCGGCGATGGCGGTGAGCGCGAGCGCGATGCGTTTTGGGCTCGCGCGATCCACGTCCGAGTCCGCGTCCGAATCCGCGTCCGAATCCGCGTCCGTGTCCGTGTCCGCGTCCGAATCCGCGTCCGTGTCCGTGTCCGTGTCCGTGTCCGCGTCCGTGTCCGTGTCCGCGTCCGAATCCGCGTCCGAATCCGCGTCCGAATCCGCGTCCGTGTCCGTGTCCGTGTCCGAATCCGCGACCGTGTCCGTGTCCGTGTCCGTGTCCGTGTCCGTGTCCGCGTCCGTGCCCGAGTTCGCATCCATCCGGGACCGAGTCCGCGTCCGGCCGTCTCCGTCCACGTCCCCGTCCACGTCCCCGTCCACGTGTGCGTGCGCGTGCGCGTGCGCGTGCGCGTTTCGAGGCTGCCAAGGCCGTTGAGACGCGAGGCTCCACCACGGACTCGGCTTCGTCCCACGGGTCGTGTCCAGGCTCGCGTTGGGGGCACGGAGCGAGTAGCCGAGGAGGACCGCGAGGATGCCGAGGAAGACGGCGAAGAGCAGCAAGCCGTCGAGCCACTGGAGCTCGAGCGCCGTGCGGAGTCGGCTCGGTGGCGGGCCCTGGCCGAGGGGGATGATCTGGTGGGTCGACCAGAAGCGGCCGTCGTCGTTTGCCCGCAACGCCGCCTCGAGTGCGTCGAGCGGCGCTCGCGTGCCGTCGGCGCTCTGGCTGCGGCTGACGCCGAAGCTACCCGACGTCGTCGCGCCCGACGGCGCCCAGTCGGGGTGGTCGAGGCGCAGCTCGCCGTGTCCGCCGCGGGGTCCCTCGACGCGCGCGAGGATGTGCGTCGCCTCGATGCGGATGGTCGCGAACGACCACCCGTCCGTGACGGGCTCACCGAGGCGGTGAGGGTGGAAGAGCGCCTGCACCGCCTCCTCGCGCCCGGGTGGGAGCACCGGTCGCTGGGCCAAGGCCTCTCCCGCCATGAGGAGCGCGCCGACGAGCGCGCCGAGCTGGGCGAGGCGCACGAAGGGTCGTGGTGGGCGCGGGCGCGGCGGCATGGCGGGACGTGAGGGACGGTCGCGACAGCGTGAGGACCGCGACAGCGTGAGGACGAAGGCGCGGTAGACGGAACGAAAAACGGCGGCCCGTGGGCCGCCGTCTTCGTTCGAGAGGGCTCGTCAGCAGGTCGGGTTCAAGCAGAAGTTCTCGTAGCAGACGTATCCACCAGCGCAGTCCGCCGCGGTCGTACACGGAGGCTGGCAGGTGTTCGTCTCGGTCTGGCACGCCAGGTCGTTCGCGAACCCGGGTACGCGACCGCCGCAGCCGGTGGCGCAGTCGCTGCCGATCCCGACCGTGCCGCCGGTGTCCTCGCCCACGGTCTGCAGGCACTCGAGGCGGACCGTCGTGCCCGTGATCGGCGGGCTGCTGAACGAGATACGCTGCGGGCGCTCTGCGGGGCAGCGCGCGGCGACGTCGGGGCTCTCGACCGCGGTCTCGTAGAACCAGCCATTGCCGGGCTCCACGCTGCCGGACACGGCGAGCTGGTTGACGCGGCAGAGCTGGACGGTGTTGCCGAGCGCATCCGCTTCGGTCCGGAGGAACTCGCGACCCGGGTTCTCGTCGCAGCTCCGGCCGGGCGGGAGCGCCTCGATGACGTCGCAGTTCACACGCCCCGTCGCGTCGCGGACGAGCTCGCGCGGGAGGCAGGTGCCGCCGAGGACGTCGGCGATCTTGCGGACGATGGCCTGGAGGGCGCCGTCGAAGCTGTCCTGGCAGATGGTCTGGAGGACGACGTTCGCGCCGCGGTTCTCGAGCAAGCGGCCCGCGTTGACGATGCGGCGCGGCGGGAAGGCGCGCTCGCGCTGCATGGTGCCCGGCCGGATGCGGTCGCACGAGGGGCGGAGCTGCGTCGGCGTCATCGGGTCGGGCTCCTCGATCATCAGCGGGTGGCTGAGGATCGCGTCGTAGTCGATGCCGGCCGCCGGGTCGGGGTTGATCTCGCTCGGGATGCCCGTGATGGCGGCGTAGACGATGAGGTCCGGGTCCTGCTTGACGCGGAGGAGGCCCTCGACGAAGCGGTCGACGAGCGCGACCGGCGAGGCCGCCGGGTCGAGGCCGCGGCGCGCGTACTCCTCGGTGCCGTGGATGTAGCAGCGGAGGTTGAGGTCGCCCGGGAAGGCCGTGTCGGCCGCCGTGTTCGCGAGCTGCGGGTCGCGGATCGTGCAGTCGTCCTCGTCGGTCACGAGGATCGCCGCGAAGAGCGAGTCGCTACGCAAGAAGCCCGCGTTCTGTCCGTCGGCGTGACCCACCGAGCCCTCGATGAAGCGGATGTCGCTCGTGCTCGGCGTGACGGCCTTGAGCACCGCCTCGAGCTGCTGCTCGAAGCCGCAGCCGTTCGTGCCCATCACGGCGACGCAGGCCACGGAGTTCGCGAAGGCGGTCGCGTCCCCGCCGTCCTCCGGGCGGAAGTTCTGGAAGCTCGGGTAGGTCGCCATGCAGCCGGGGCGCGCGGCGTTGCCCGCGCGACGCAGGATGCCGTCGTCGCCGAAGCGCGGGTCCGAGCAGGTCGGGACCACGAAGCCGCCGGTGCCCATGTCGGACGTGACGACGCCGACGTTGAGGCTACGCACGGGCGGGAAGTCCTGCACGCCGTCGTCGTCGAGGTCACCCGACGCGAGGATGCGCACCATGTTCGGCAGCTCTTCGGAGAGCGAGTTCTGGTGCAACGCCATCGAGTTCGAGTTGTCGACCATGAAGAGCAGGTCGACGTTCTCGATGTTGTCGACCTTGACCCGCTCCGCGACGCCCTGGATCGTGCACGGGTTCAAGGGGCGGAGCTCTCGTTCGGCGCACGCGCCCACGGCGAGCGCGGCGGCGATGGAGAGGGTGGCGAGCAGCTTGGTTCGCATGTCTATCCCTGATGATGGCCCAGGTTGAGGATGCCAGTTGAGGATGCCCGCTGGACGACGTTCGAGGCGACGTGGGATCCGGCGACGTGGGTCGAGGCTCGAGGCCCCGTTCCTGGCCGCCGCACCTTATCCCAGCGCGACTCCCAGGATCAACGGTGGCGTGAAAGGGAGACCCTTTCCCGTCAGGGGATGCATTAGCGAGATGCGTGCCGCAGTAGGAGAGGGCGCGTTGGGGCGCTTTCATGAGTAATTACGTGGTCGACTGGGTAGGGATGGGCGGGGTGTGTGTGACGTTGTGGCGCGTGTTGGCAACTGGGTTGACGGATCGGCTGGCGCTCTGCGCGCACGCGCGCACGTGGACGTGCACGCGCACGCGCACGCGCACATGGACGACGTGGACGTGCACGCGCACGTGGACGTGGACATGCACATGGACGACACGCACGTGCACGAGGACGCGTGCACGCGCACGCGCACGTTCACGAGGACGCGTGCACGCGCACGCGCACGTGGACGTGGACGTGGACGTGGACGTGGACGTGGACGTGGACGTGGACGTGGACGTGGACGT
>JAHBWH010000188.1 GCA_019637115.1 Myxococcales bacterium
GACTCCGTGGCCGACTCCGTGGCCGACTCCGTGGCCGACTCCGTGGCCGACTCCGTGGCCGACTCCGTCGCCGATTCCGGGGCCCGTGGTGTCGACTGGAGCTGTGCCTCCGTTGCGGTATCGTGCTGGCCCCCGAACGCGGACCTTGCTCCATGAGTCTCGTCGTCTTCGATCCCAAACGCGACGGCGCCGCCCTCGACGCGCTGCTCGACGCGAGCGCCCCCGACACCTCGCTCGCGCCGAGCGTTCGGGACGCGTGGCTCCGTTTCGCCGCGCTCGTCTCGACCTGGGGCCAGCGGACGGATCTCGTCGCCGCGCCCACCGCCGCGGCGCTCGTCGAGATCCTCTTCCTCGACGCGCTCGCGCTGCTCCCGCTCTTGCCGGAGGGCGCGCGCGTGCTCGACGTCGGCGCGGGCGCCGGCGCGCCGGCCTTGCCCGTGCTGCTCGCGCGCGACGACCTCCGCGGCGTGCTGCTCGAGCCGCGCCGTCGTCGGGTCGCCTTCATGCGCACCGCCGTTGGCGCGCTCGGGCTCTCGAGCCGCGCCGAGGTGATCGAAGGCTGGCTCGCGGACGACGCGACCGAGGCGCCTGGTGGGCCGGCGGACGTCGCGCTCTCCCGCGCCACGTTCCCGCCCGACGAGTGGCTCGCGCGCGGCAGCCACCTCGCCCCCCGCGTGCTCGTGTTGCTTGGCCGCGGCGACGCGCCAGCGCGGCCGGGGTGGGCGCTCGTCACGGAGCGGTCCTACGTCGTCCCGTCCAGCGGCGCGTCGCGCCGCGTGCTCGCGTACGAAGCCACGCCCTGACGGCTACGCTGGTGGGGCTCGGCGGGGCCGGTGGCCGCCGCCCGTCGTCGAAGAGTCGTGCCCTCGGCCGTCATTTCTCGTATGGTCCTCGCGGGTTGGAGCCCCCACCAGGCAGCGGGGGCAGAAGCGAGAGGCACAGTGGCCGAGGAGATCGAGGAGAAGGTCGTGGGCGCCATGCGCACCCTGGGGTTCAACGCGACCGACGCGAAGACATACCTCGCGCTCCTCAAGGACCACCCCGCCACCGGCTACGAGCTCGCGACCCGCAGCGGCGTCCCCCGCTCGGCCATCTACAACGTGCTCAAGCGGCTGCAGGGCCTCGGCCTCATCAACATCGTCGCCGACAAGCCCGCGCGCTACGTCCCGCTGCCGCCCGAGAAGCTCTTCGGCCTGCTCGAGGTGCGCTTCTCGCGGAGCCTCGAGTCGCTCCGCGACGGCATCGACCAGCTCTCCCGCAAGCCGAACCAGTCCGTCACGTGGACGGTCGAAGGCTACGAGGCGATGTTGGAGCAAGCCGACCAGCTCATCGCCCAGGCGCAGACGCGAGTCGTCGCATCGGTGTGGGGCCGCGAAGCGGGCCACCTCGAGCGATCCCTCCGCGCCGCGACCGCGCGCGGGGTCGAGGTCGTGCTCTTCGGCTGGACGCCGCTCCCCGACGTCGGCCGCGTCTTCAGCTACGACGTGGACCCGGTGGGGCTCGAGCCCCACTGGGACCATCGGATCATCCTCCTCTCCGACCGACGCCGACTGCTGGTCGGCGCCGCGGAGGTGACCGAGGACAACCGCGCCGTCGTCACCGACGAGCCCGCGCTAATCGAGATGGCGATCGCCAACCTCGTGCTCGACCTCACGCTCCTCGGCGAGCGCAAGGGAGTCGACGTCGCGCCCATCGTCGAGCAGCTCACCGACCGCCTCGCGCCGGTCGAGGCGCTGATGGCGCCGAGCTGACGACCCATCCGTCCTCGAGCCGCCAGCGCGGGCACGAGAGCTGGTGGCGGGGTCGCCCAACGACCCACGCCCAATCACGCCCACGCCACCCAGCAGCTGGCTCATGCGGTTCGTTGGCTCATGCCGTTCGTTGGCGGAGCCACGGGACCCACGAGCGCGCCCTGCTGGTCACGACCCTTGCTTGGCCAGCTCGCGGGCTCGACCAGGACCGACCCCGGAGGTCCGCTTCGGGTTTGGCAGCGATGCAACTCTAGATCGGCAGAAACCCGGGACCAAGAACCAACTGAAAGATACGATCGAGTCGTCGACGCACCAACTGAAAGAAGTGACTCCATGTGGTCTCGACTCGGTATCTCGAGTCCTTGAATCGACTGTGAATGGCGATCACTGACACCGCCGGCGGCTGGTCCAGCCACCACCTGCGAGCCATAAACGCGAACATTGTCGCGTCCTCGACTTGGCATGCGAACTGCTGGACGGACGGGCATGACCGTCACATCCCTGTTTCGCCTATCGCTCTTCGTCGCGTGTCTCGGCGCCTGTGTATCCGGAGACCGCGACCCGCTTCCATGGAGCGAAGACGCCGGGGCTCCGACCGACGACGCGTCGAACGAAGCCGTCCTTCCCGGCGAGCTCGTCGACCCCGACCCTTTGGGCCACGTCGACGACATTGAAGAGACCGTCCTCGACGTCGAGGTCGCGCTGGGCGGGCAGCTCAGCGACGTCGCCGGGCACCCCGCGGAGGAAGAGATCCGCGCGCTCAGCGATCGCGGGTTCATCGCGGGCTTCCCCGATGGCACGTTCCGTCCGAACGCTGCGGTGACCCGCGCTCAGTTCGCCGCGATGGTCGACAGCGCGTTCCTCGCGGATCGGCCCGCCGCGCGCGCGAGCTTTCCCGACGTTCCATCCAGCCATTGGGCGGCCGGCGCGATCGGCCGCGCGCACGCCGCGGGCTTCCTTCGCGGGTACCCGGACGGAGCCTTCCGCCCCGATCAGACCATCACTCGGGTCGAGGTCGTCGTCTCGCTCGCGAACGGGCTCGGCTTTTCGCAGGGAGAGTGGCGCTCCACCGCGGGTCGCTTCACGGACTCCGCGAGCGTCGCCGACTGGGCCCGCGCTTCGGTCGCCAACGCCGACGCGGAGGGGATGTTCTCCAACGCGCGGCTCCACCAGGGTCGGCTTCATCCCACGCAGGCGGCCAGCCGGGGCGTCGTCGCGTCGTACGTCTACCTCGCGCAGGTCCTCGTGATCGCGTGCAACGCCTCGCGCAGCGAGTGTCAGTTCGACGAGCC
The DNA here is from genome assembly GCA_019637115.1 of Myxococcales bacterium. Classification (GTDB taxonomy): domain Bacteria; phylum Myxococcota_A; class Polyangia; order Polyangiales; family Houyiibacteriaceae; genus JACKEH01. Next base: position 3,044 of record JAHBWH010000188.1, read on the forward strand.
GCGCAACAAGGCCGTCGTTGTCGTCGGTGGCGTCGTGGTCTCCGTCTACGCGGTCGCCGCGATCTGGACTGCGGCCGTTGCGCTCGCCTACATCAACAGCCGCCCAGGGCGGCCGACGTTCGGCCAGCAGGTCAGCGACCTCCGTCGCCTGTCACCACGGCAGCTCGCCACTGCGATGTCCCGCGTGACGCCGAGGACCTGCCCGTCCTGCGGGCCTCCGCGCGGTGAGACGACGTGCCGACAGGACTGCGTCGGGCCGTCCGCCCCCCACGCGCCCTGTCCGGGTGACCATCTGCACCGATACGAGCCCGTGATGAACCAGAACCCCGAGACCTGCGCATGCTTCGAGCGCATCCTCGGAGGGAGCTCTGGCGTGGTGACGTGCAACAACGGCTGCGCTTCGGTCCGAGCGAGCGGGGCACGGGTCCCTCCCAATCTCGGAACGTACGTCTGCCGGTGAAGCCCCGCGCTTCGAGCGCGGGAAGGATCCGAGCGCTGGAAGGATCCACCATTCTTTCCGAGCGCTGGGTCGCCCTCCGAGCGCTGGAAGGATCCTCCGAGCGCTGGAAGGATCCTCCGAGCGCTGGAAGGATCCACCATTCTTTCCAACCGTCCCGGGCCGGGAAGGATCCACCATTCTTTCCAACCGTCCCGGGCCGCGCTCAGCGCGCTGCTCCCCCACTCGGGCAAAGCCCTCGCGGGTCGCCCTCCGAGCGCTGGAAGGATCCACCATTCTTTCCAACCGTCCCGGGCCGCGCTCAGCGCCCCCACTCGGGCAAAGCCCTCGCGGGTCGCCCTCCGGGTAACGCGCGAGCTCGTCGCTGCCACTCTCGACGGACCGGGGGAGGGTCATGGTCACGGGGGTCGCGAGCGTCTTCATGATCCAAGCGCTGCCCTGTCGACACGACGACGGCATTCCGTGCGAGGGGGGGGGGTCACCTGCGATGGAACCTGTTCCGACAACGTCCGCGTCGGAGATCGGTGCGAGTTCGGCTGCTGATCGATTCGCATGTGTCGACGGGGCGATCGCACAGACCATGAGCAGATACCTGGGCGACTGTTGGGGCGCATCGGACGCAGGAGTCATGGACGACGCGGGGATGTGAGAAGGGCTCGGGTCTTCGCGGCGGCGGGACCGGCGCCAGACGCGTCGTCTTGGTCTCCGTTCGCCGCGAAGCGGCGCGACACGGCCAAATCACGCGAGGTCATTCGATGACGAACTGTCGGCGCCCGATGAGCTCGCCGTCGAGCGTCCGGACCTCGACGCTCCACATGCCTGGTGCGCTCGCGTAGCGCGTGAACGCCCAAGTCCGCCAGCGCGGCGCGTTCGCCGGGATCGTCAGCTCGACGGCCCCAGTGCGCCGCCCGTCGGGCCCCTCGAAGGTGATCACGAGCGGCTCCTCGTCCTCTCCAGCATTGCTCGCCTCCACGAACGCGTAGAGCGGTTCGCTGGTGAGGTCGAAGCGCGTGCTCGGCCGGACCGGCTCACGACCCTCGATGCCGCGCGTCAGCGCCAAGCGGCGGAGGGCGAGATCCCGGATCGGGCGCAGCTCGGCTGCGGGCTCGGGCCGGGGAGCGACCCGCTCGGCCTCGCGCCCCGCAGCCTCGTCGCCGCCACGAGGTGCTGCGAGCTCCATCGGCGCGAGCGTCGACGCGGGGAGGGAGGGCGTGTCCGGCATCGCAGCGACGGGCAGTGCAGCGCTCGACGTGCTCGCGGCGTGCCGCTCATCATCCTTGCAGCCGACGAGGCCTAGCGTGAGCGAGAGGGCGAGCGTGAGGGTGGCGATCTGCGTCTTCATGGTGGTGGGGCTCCTTCCTGAACCTCGAGGAGCCTTGGTTCACCCGCCGTGCCGCCGTCGACGCGACTCTCAAGCCTTCGAGATCATTAATCAAAAATGTACCATGTCGAGCGCCGGCCGCGGCAGCGATCGCACACACCCGTGGAACCCCAGCCACAGTCTCCCCTCTTGTCGCGGAACCACCACAATCGTCGCCGCGCACGGAAGCGATCGCATACACCCGTGAACCCCAGCCACAGTCTCCCCTCGGGTCGCGGAATCGTCGCCGCGCCCCTCGCGCCGCAAGCTCTCCGCAGAGGTGCCCCAGGTGACCAGAGCTCGAACGATGAAGTGGGCGGGCGGCTCTGACGTGCGCGATCGGATGGTGATCTTTCCGGAGGCGGGTTGGTCCACGCTCGATGTGCTCCAACCAGAGGCACGTGACGGGCCCCGTTCACGCGGCGCTTGCACAACTGGAGCGCCACCTCGTCGGGGCGCGCAGATCGCCATCGACCCGAGCCGTCGAGACCCATGTTCGTGACAGAGCTCGAGGAACGCGAGCCGGACGAGCCGTCAGCCCTCGATCGCCGGGAGCAGATCGCGCAGCGAGCGCGCGAGGGTCGAGGTGTCCGCTTGGGTCAGGTGCTTGCCGACCGTGCCCGACACCATCTCGCGGGTGGGGCCGTCGAGCTCACCCTGAAGCAGCCCGAGGAAGGAGGGCTCGGCGACGAGGACCAAGCGGTCGAAGCGCCGCTCGACCCGCCCCTGCTTCGCGAGCTCGGCGAGCTCCTTCGCGAACCGCTTCGCGTTGATCTCGGTGGGCGTCGCGTGGCGCGGGAGCGAGTGCGGGTGTCCCCCCGTTCGGGGCTGCGTACGGCCGGCTTGGTCGGTGTCGATGTCCGAGTCGTGGAGCCTGCCTTCGGGGTGATCGACCGCGCGCACCAGCTCGAGCTGGCGCCCCAAGGTGAACCACAGCTTCGCCCCCGACCGATCGGCACATAGGATCCAGGTGTTCATGCAGCGAGCGCGAGCAGCCTCCATGCCAGCGGCCTCCTCAGCCGAATCGAGCGGTCCCCCCCACGCGGACGCGCAGCGCTTGCGCTCACGGGCGCAGCCGCTGCGCGCACGAAAAGCTCGACCGTTTCAGCAAGCCACCTCGCTGAACGGCGCGCAATGAGCTCGCCTCACGTGATTCCGCCGCAAACCACGGCTCCATGGGGGAAGGGCTGGCGACCCGGCGACACCCGCTGCGGAAGCTGCTCACGTGCTCAACCATCCAGCCACGGCCCGCCACGCGAGACCACGATCTGGTGGACCACTCGCCGACAGCTTCCTTCGACCCGCACGATGCTGACCCGATAGGACTCGCCTTCGTGGACGTAGGTCGACTCGAAGCGCATCGCGTTCGGCTGGTACGTCAGCTGACTCGACGCCAGAGAGAGCGAGGTCGGCGGGACCGAGGCGCAGCTCGCCAAGGTGTGCGCGATGGACCAGTCGTCCACCATGTGCTCGCGGACGTCCCGCGCCTCGTCGGAGACTCGCAGCAACACGGCGGTGCGTGCCCCGCACTCTCCACGCACGGCCCGCCACTCGGCGTCGCCAGAGAACTGTCCGAAGGCCCGCCAAGCCGACGGGACCGGCCAGCGAAACGATGTGTGCGGGACCACGAGCGCGAGGCCTCTCGCCTCGATCGGGGCGGCGTGCCGCACCACGGGGTTACAACGAGCAGGCGGGGACGTGCCGGAGCCTGCTGCACAGCGGAGCGCCCCCGCGAGCTCGTAGCGAGGGCTCCGATGCGGGGTGACCTCGCCCGAGAGCACCGCCATGACGAGGCTCAGAGCCCCAGGGTCGGCGACTTCATCTCGCGCGAGGCGGTTGACGCAATCACAAGCACGGGCGTCGTAGGGACCTGCCGTGTCTCGCGCCTCCGGGGCGACGTAGACGCGTCCCGCCACCGCGTCGTCCCGCGCGGCGAGCGCGCGACGGACACACTCGGCGGTCGTGCATCCGCAGAGCTCCTCGGCGGAGCGACGCGCGAGCTCCACATAGGCATCGGAGTCGATGGCTCGCGCCATGAGACACCCGTCGATCTGCGACCGGAGCTCGGCGACCCCCTGGGGATCGCTCGAGCCCTCTTCGAGCGAGCCGCGCGCGCGCTGCCGGTCGAGGTGCTCCGCGACACAACTCGCCGTGGAGCAACCGCAGATGATGTCGCGCTCCGCCTCGAGCTCGAGCCCGAGCGCGTCGAGGTGTTCCGCGGCGCACTGACGGAACCGGCGCCGCGCCGCGTGAGCAGTCCGCGGGAGCTCTTCGAAGCCCCCCATGGATGCGTCGAGCTCGTCGAGGCGACGACGGGCACGCTCGAAACAATCCGCGCTCGTGCACGCTTCACAAGCCTCGTCGACGATCGCGAGCTGGGGCGCCGACGGCGGTGGAGGAAGAGGGGTCGCTCGATGGCAGCCAACCGCCATCAGCACGAGCCCCCACGCCAGCCATGAAACGCGAGCCAGCCATGAACCTCGGCGAGCGCGGGGTCGGTGGGTTGGTCGAGAACGTTTGGGGGTCGTATGGGCCATCGCTGTGAACGACCCTACGGCCGCGTGTCGGGAGCCTGCGCATCGTCGACGGGCTGCTGCTGCGTGATGCAATGGAACGCGCCGCCGCCCTCGAGGACATTCTTGGCCGGCAGCCCCCGGGTGCGCCGACCGGGGAAGAGCGCCGCGATCGCCGCCACCGCGTCGTCGTCGTGGCGGCTCCCGTAGGTGGGGACGATCACCTGGTCGTTCGCCAAGTAGTAGTTCGTGTAGCTCGCGGCGAGGAGCTCACCTGCTCGTCCGTAGATCGCGCCCGGCGACGGGATCCGGTGCACCACCAGCCCCTCCGCGTGGAGCTGCGCCTGCAGGTCGATCAGCATCGCGCCGTTCGGGTCGTTGGCCGCGGGATCCATCGCGAGCACCTCGCCCGGCCGGACGAAGCGCACGAGCGTGTCGATGTGACCGTCCGTGTGGTCGTTCCGCAGGCTCGCGTCGAGCCAGATGATGCGCTCGATCCCGAAGGCCTCGCGCAGCGCCTGGTCCAGCGCCTCGCCCACCTGGATCGAAGGGTTCCGCGCCTCGATGCACACGCGGGTCGTCATCAGCGCGCCGGCCCCGTCGACCTCGATCGCGCCGCCCTCGAGGGTGAGCGGACGAACGATCGCGGGGACGCCGGCCTCCGCGGCGATGCGCCCCGAGAGATCCTCGTCGCCCGTCATCAGGTATTTCCCGCCCCAGCCGTCGAAGCCAAAGCAGAGGCCGACCTGTCCGCTCGTCTCCCGCGCGAAGATGCACGACGAGTCGCGCGTCCAGCTGTCGCCGTAGGCGACGCGGCGCACGCGGACGTTTGGCCCCGAGGGCACGTCCGGTGAAGCGCCGAGGGAGGGGTCCACCAAGAGCTCGACCCGCTCCGTCTCCGCGATCGCGGCGACGAGCGCGGCGATCTCGCGCTGGGCCCCGGCGAGGTCTGCCCACTCGTCCTCGCGATAGGGCCACGCCATCCAGACGGCCGCGTGCGGCTCCCACTCGGCGGGTACGTACACCATCGGCGCCCTCCTACGACCGTGGACAGAACCTCAGACGTTGAAGCGGAAGTGCATGATGTCGCCGTCGCTCACGACGTACTCTTTGCCTTCGAGCCGCATCTTGCCGGCCTGCTTCACCGCCGCTTCGCTGCCGAGCGCGAGCATGTCCGCGCAGTGGATCACCTCGGCCCGGATGAAGCCGCGCTCGAAGTCGCTGTGGATCTTGCCCGCCGCTTGGGGCGCCTTGGTCCCGCGCGTGATGGTCCAGGCGTGGACCTCGGGCTTGCCACACGTGAAGTACGTGATGAGGTCGAGCATCCGGTAGCCCGTCTGGATGACGGCGTGCAGACCGGGCTCGGCCAGGCCGAGGCTCTCGAGGAAGTCCGCCCGCTCCTCGATGGGGAGCTGCATGATCTCGGCCTCGATCGCCGCGCTGATGACGACGGCGGGCGCGCCACGCTCGTCCGCGAGCTGCTTCACCTTCGCGACCAGCGGGTCGTCGAAGCCGGCCGCGACCTGGTCTTCCTTCACGTTGCACACGTAGAACATCGGCTTGGCGGTGATGAGGAAGAGGTCCCGGAGGATCTCCTGCTCATCCTCACCGTCCACCGTGAAGCCGCGCGCGGGCGTGCCGTCGTCGAGGCGCTTCTCGAGCGCCTCGCAGACCTCGACGGCCTTCTTCTCGAAGGCGTTGCTGCCCTTGGAGGCGCGGCGGGCGCGGTCGAGGCGCTTCTGCACCGTCTCGAGATCCTTGAGCACGAGCTCGGTCTCGATCGTCTCGATGTCGGCGATGGGATCGACGCGGTTGTCGACGTGGAGGACGTTCTCGTCCTCGAAGCAACGGACGACGTGCGCGATCGCGTCGGCGTCGCGGATGTGGCTCAGGAAGGCGTTGCCCTTGCCCTCGCCCTTCGACGCGCCGCGCACGAGGCCCGCGATGTCCACGAAGTCGACCGTCGCGGGCACGACCTTCGCCGGCTGGAAGAGCTTCACGAGCGCGTCGAAGCGGGAGTCCGGCACCGGCACCACGCCCACGTTGGGGTCGATGGTGCAGAACGCGTAGTTCGCCGCCTCCGCCTGCTTGGACGAGAGCGAGTTGAAGAGGGTGGACTTGCCGACGTTGGGGAGCCCGACGATGCCAACGGAGAGACCCATGGTGCGGCCGGCGGTAGCGCTTCCGCGGGCCGCACGCAACGCGTCTCATGCTTCGAGGGGGCGTCGGCAGCGTCGCCGCTACGTCGGCTGCCAGCGCTCAGACGATCTTCGTGGGGCTCGTCGGCCGGCCGAGGCCGCGCCAAGCGTCGATCAAGGTGGAGCGGTAGACGCTGCGCTGGAGCTCGTCCCCCCCCGCAGCCTTGCGCGCCTCTTGCTCCTCCTCGCTCAGCGGCGCGTCGGGGCCCTTGGTCTTCGGCAGGGTCGAGAGCGCGTTCTCGTGGGCGACGAGCACCGGGAAGTGGCCGTCGCGGACGAGCGTCTCCGCCACCGAGCCGAGCACCAGCCGCTTGACGCCCGTGCGCCCGTGGGTACCCACGATGACGAGGTCGCCGGAGTAGTCCACCGCGACCTGTTTGACGACCTCGGCGGGGTCGCCGATGCGCACGTGCTGCCAGATCGGCAGCGTGTCGAGGCCGATCCCTTCCTGATCGAGCACCCGGACGACACGATCCCAGATCTCGCGGGGGGCGTGGCCCATCGCCTCGGCCTGCTTCTCGACCTTGCGGCCGAGCGTCATCTCGTTCTCTGCCACGGCGTGGGCGATGTGAATGACCGCCTTGCCAGCGAAGGTGGACGCCATGCGAGCGGCCATGCGGAACGCGCGCTCACCACACTCGCTGAAGTCCATACCGACGATCAAAGTCAACGTGCTCATCTTCTATCCCCTTCTCGCGGCCGTCAGGCCTTGGCTCCGCTCTTGCTTACCATGATGTGGGTCCGGACCGGGGATCTCGTTCCCCGCCGCGGCCAGGCTCGCTCGAGAGTTCCGGTCGCGGGTGTGACGGGTTAGCCTCCCGGCGCCCATCCCAGTCGAGACCCGTTCATCGACGAGGTCTCGGTCCAGGCTACCGCTTACAGCAACATGCGGACCACATCGTCCGTGGAGAGGGAACGAACATGCAAGGCCCCAAGAAGATCATCGTCGGCACCGACCTGTCGGACTCCAGCCGCACCGCGCTCGAGACCACGGCCTACTACGCCAAGACCTTCGACGCCGACGTGGTCCTCGTGAGCGTCTTCGACCCGACGCCCTTCGTGGCGCCGTCCGTGATCCCCGGGCCCACCGACCTCCTCGAGAGCGCGACCCGCGAGATCGAGCGCTCCATCAAGGATTCGTTGGCGCAGCTGCGCGACGAGCTCTTCGCCGACCGCCCCGATCGCGTCGAGCTGGTCGCGCTGCGCCATCCGGCGCCGGGCGACGCGCTCGTCGACCTCGCCGAGGAGCGGGGCGCCGACCTCATCGTGGTCGCTTCGCACGGTCGCACGGGGATCAAGCGTGTCCTCCTCGGCTCGGTCGCCGAGCGCATCACGCGCCTCGCCAAGTGCGCGGTGCTCGTCGTCCGTACGGCGGCCACCTGAGTCGAGCGCCCGGCGCAGCTTCTGCGTCTGCGCGGAGAGCGGCGCAACCCCTGCGCCACCCGGGGACGTCGGCGTCGGTCGACGTCCCCGAATCGCGTACGAGCGGTGTGGAACGGCTCGTGCTGGTGCCGAACGACTGCCCGAACGACTGACCGAACGATTGACCGAACGAATGACCGGCCATCCGAGCGCCGTCGAGCCGGGACCGTGGAGGGAGCGAATGGAAGACGAACTGCCCAAGCCGAGCGAAGTGCGGAGCGAGATCCTGGCCCAGCACGCCGCGTTGCGAGAGCGGCTCGACGCCCTGGAGGTGATCTCCGCGCAGCTGCGCGAGGACAAGACCTCCGCCCAGGAGGCGTTCGAGGCCGCCGAGGCGCTCTACCGAGACCTCGTCAAGCACGTCCGCGCGGAGGAGCGCCTGCTCGTACCCGCGCTTCGAGAGGCCGACGGCTTCGGGCCGGCGCGTGTCGAAGAGCTCCAGCGCGAGCACGCCGAGCAGGCGACGATCCTCTCCGATCTGATGAACGACCTCGGGGCCCTCGCCGAGGCCGACGACGCCACCCATGTCGCGGAGCGCGTCAACGAGCTGATCGTGCGCATCCGGGAGGACATGGAAGAAGAGGAGCGCCATCACCTGAGCCGCCACCTGCTCAAGGACGACCTGATCACGGGGGCGTTCGGGGGCTGAGGCCGAGGCGCGCGAAAGAGGACGGTGGGCACGATGCGAGGGGATGAGATGGACGATCACGAACAGCGCACCGAGGCTCCCGCGCGGCCGGGGCGAGTGCTCATCGTGGACGACGAGGCGAACGCTCGCTCCGCGCTCGCCGAGCTCCTGGAGGACGAGGGCTACATCACCTCGACCGCCAGCGACGGAGCCGAGGCGCTGGAGAAGCTCCCGCTCTTCGAGCCAGAGGTCGTGCTCACGGACCTGAAGATGCCCCGCATGGACGGGCTCGCGCTGCTCGAGGAGGGCAAGAAGCTGCGCCCACACGTCGCCTTCGTCGTGATGACCGCGTTCGGGTCCATCGACACGGCGGTCTCCGCCATCAAGCGCGGCGCCGAGAATTACCTCACGAAGCCGCTCGACATGACCGCCGTCTCGGCACTGGTCGAGCGCGCGCTCGAGAAGTCGCGCCTCGCGGCGGAGGCCTCGCGCCTGCGCGAGCAGGTCGAGCGACGCCTCTCGTTCGCGGGCATCCTCGGCGACCACCCGAGCATGCAGCGCGTGCTCAAGACGGTCGGCCAGGTCGCGCCGACACGCGCCACCGTGCTCATCAGCGGTGAGAGCGGCACCGGCAAGGAGCTCGTCGCCGCGGCGATCCACCACAACTCCGCGCGCGGCAAGGGCCCCTTCGTGCGCCTCAACTGCGCCTCGCTTGCCGAGAGCCTCCTCGAGAGTGAGCTCTTCGGGCACGAGCGCGGCGCGTTCACGGGCGCCGAGAAGCGCCGGGCGGGGCGCTTCGAGCAGGCGCACGGTGGGACCCTCTTCCTCGACGAGGTCAGCGAGATCCCGCTCGCGACGCAGGTGAAGCTGCTGCGCTTCCTCCAAGAGCGCGAGCTCGAGCGGGTCGGCGGCAACGAGACCATCCGCGTCGACGTCCGGGTAGTCGCCGCCTCGAACCGCGACCTCAAGCAGCTCGTCGAGGACGAGCGTTTCCGGGAGGATCTCTACTACCGATTGAACGTCGTCCAGATCGACCTGCCGCCGCTGCGCGCGCGGCGGAGCGACATCGCGGTGCTCGCCCAGCACTTCCTCCGCAAATACGCCGAGGAGAACGGCCGCGAGATCGACGGCTTCACGGACGGCGCGCTGCGGGCGCTGGTCGGGTACCCGTGGCCCGGCAACGTCCGAGAGCTCGAGAACGCGATCGAGCGCGCGGTCGTGCTCTGCGAGGGAAATCAGATCGACGCCGACCTCCTCCCAGTGGGCAGCGGCCGAGAGGGGCCCCGCGCGGGGGAGGGAGACCTCGGGCTGCTCATCCCCGGCGTCACGATGGCGGAGGTCGAGCGCATGGTCATCGAGCGGACGCTCGACGCGGTCGGAGGCTCGACCGCGAAGGCCGCGGATGTGCTCGGCGTGAGCCGTCGGACGATCCAATACCGGCTCAAGGAGTGGCGCGGCGGCGAGCTCGAACCCGACGAGTGAGCCGCTCGCTCGCAGGCGCGTCACGCCGCGCGCGGCGGAAGCGCGAGCAGGCGCACCTGGGTCGTCGTCGCGTCGAAGGGGCGCGGCAGGAAGACCGCGAGCGAGCGCTCGCGGAGGGCGGTGCTCCAGAAGGGGCTCGAGGCCTCGACGTCGAAGTACGTCTCGTCGCTGCGCGTGGGGATCTCGGGCGGCGGACGATGACAGACGCGGAGCGGCGCGCCCGGCATCGCGGACGCGACCACGCCGCCGATGTCCCCCCACGAGGCGATCTTCGCGAGCGTGGGCACGAGTCGGCCGAGCTCTTCGCGCGCGACGCTCTCGCTCCGGACGGCGAGGAGGTAGCGCGGCGAGCGCTGGAGCTCCTCGTTCGCGAGCTGCGTGAGGTGCATCCCGTCCTCGCGACCTTGGAGCTCGATCATCAGGCAATGCTCACGAGTCGTCGTGTCGAGGCGGCGGCCGATCTCGTCGAAGATCGCCTGGAAGGAGCCCCGCAGGTCGAGGTGATCGTACGCGGGGAGCGGCGCGTCGTCGCGCACGAAGGGCCCGAGCGCCCCGGCGAGGCGGAGCAGCGCGAGGAAGAGCGTGCGCGGGGCGACGTCGCCCGCCAGGCCGTACGCCTCGAGCACGGGCAGCTCCGCGCCAATCGCCTGCAACAGGAGGAAGCGGGTGATGTCGGCGCGCTCGTAGGCGAGCGAGACCTCGTCGCGCTCGCGGCGCGCCTCCCGGAGCGTCGCGAGGCGCGTGCGCAGGCGCGCGTTGAGCGTCCCGAGGGCGTCCATCAAGAAGGGGGAGGCGGCGGCGCTCATCGCGGGCGGCACGTAGTCGCCGACGACGCGGAACGCGCCGCGCTCGTCGCGCTCGAGCTCCGCCACCGGGAGCACCACGTGGTCGCTCGTCTCCTCGCCCTCGAGCACGAGGGTCGGTTGGGGCCGCGCAAAGGGGATGTCGACCGAGGCGCCCCGCTCCGGGTCGGCGACCCGACGCAGGTCGAGCGCGAAGCGCGCGCGCTCTCCGTGGAGAGGCGCGCCCTCCTTCGTGCGCGGCAGCGCGAGGAGCACCTTGGCGCGCCCCTCGAGGCTGGCGGGGATCCGCCGGACCGGCGGCGCCTCGGCCTCGCCGCACGCGAACGCGAGGAAGCTGCCATCGGGGAGGACGCCGACGAAGGTGTCGAGCGCGAGCTCCCCCCGCTCGAGCGCGCGCGCGTCGAGCTCGACGCGGATGGCGCCCCAAGCGTGGGGGTGGAGGGCGTCGAGGCGCGCGGTCAGGAGGGCCTCGTGGTAGCGGTCGGCCTCGCGCAGGTGCTGCGGGCCGAGGAGGAGACCTTGGGTCCAGAGGACACGGCTGGGGCTGGGCATGGTCGGACTCGAGTGGGGGGCTGGGGGTCGAGTGGGGTGGACGATGAGGAGGGAGGTTGCGCGGATGAGACTCCGCGGGGGCTGGTAGACGCTGCGTGCAGAGGGGTCTGGCGGAGGTCCGCGGGGCCGAGGTTGTAGAGGTGGTCTGGCGCGGAGGTGGTCTGGCGGAGGCGGTCCCGAGAGAGGAATCAAGGAAGCGACGCGCGCGGGGCGCTGGGCGCACGGGGTGCGCTGGGAGCCTCGGGCGCGCTCGGCACGTCGTCCCGCGAGGGCAGCTCGCGTCGACGGGGGGCCGGCTCGTCTGGCGTCGTGGCGACGAGGTCGGCGTCGGGGACCGGCGGGGTCTCGCCGGTCGAGGTCGACGAGCCATCGAGCAGCTCACCGCGAACCCGCACGCTGCTGCCCTCGACGGCAACCACGATGCGCGCCGAGCGCGGGGTCTCGGGCGGGGCGCAGCCGGGCGCGTCCGCGGGGACCTCGAAGAGCGAGCTCCAGCTCGCCGGCTGGCGAAAGATCCCGATCGCGGCGACGTGGCGCGCGCTGCCCTCGAGCTCGAAGGGCATCCGGCGCCGCTCGCCGGGGAAGACGGTGACCTCGGTCGAGCCGAGCAGGTCACCCCCAAAGAGCGACTCTGGCGTCCCGAGCGCGTCCTCGTAGCTCGCGTGGGCGAGCGACGAGCCCTCGGTGAGCTGGTGCACTCGGACGATCGTGGGCAGCGCGCGACCCTCGTCATCCTCGTTGATACGAGGCGCCGCCTCGACGACCAGCTCGACGACCGAGAGGCTCGCGCAGGTGGGCGCCGGAGCAGCGCGCCCCGCGCAGCCGAAGCCCGCGAGGAGCAGAGTCACGACGAGCCCGAGCGCCCGCACGCGAGCCGAGAGTGATACCTCGGTGGGTCGTGTCAGCGACGACTCCAACGACACGTCGTCAGCCGAGACGCCGTCCGCAACGGGGTCCGCAACGGTCTCTGTGATGACGAGCGGCGGTTCGACCCTGGGTTGCGGCGGGGCAGCGGAAGCGAAACCAGCGGAATCGAAACCGAGGGAGGCGGCCTCGACGAACGTGCTCTCCAGCAATCCGTCGAAGCACCACTCGCCCGTATCACGGCTGAGCTCTTCGCCCTCGTCGTGCGCGACCGCGACGACGCCCGCAGCGGGCTCCATCGGCTCGACACCCGAGACGAACACGATCGGGCACACGACCACGGAGACCTCCGTCGTCACCCACGTCTGATCGAAACGATTCATGCCAGACCTCGCTCGGCGGCCAGGGACTCGAAGGCGCGGACGACGCGGGCGTCCGACCAGGGGCGTCGCTCCACGTAACGGTCGAGCGCCGCCTCGAGGCTCGACACGTCACGGAAGCGGGGACGGGAGAGATCGCCGTTCTCGAAGAACGCCTGACGCGCGGTCGAGGGGGCGCCGTGGAAGCAGCGGGCGAGGCGCGTGACGACGCGCGCCCGATCCGCGCCCTGCAGTCCTCGAACGCCGCTGACCGCGGCGAGCGCGCGCTCGACGTTCTGCAGGTTCCGAAGGCCGCTCGAGAGCGGGTCCAGGCGCTGGAGGAAGCCGTCCAGGCGCGGCGCGCCGACGGCGCTCTGCGCGCCGCGCGCGTACCACCCGTGCAGGTTCTCGGCGACGTCGCCGACGCCGAGGTAGTGGCCGACCGCGGCGAGCGACCCTTGCCCCTCGCCGAGCCGCGCGAGGACGTCCTCGAGCTCCGGGTGCGTGAGGCTGAGGTTGTCGACCGTGTGGATGATCTGCGCTCCGTCGCGTCGCGAGGGATCGAACTCGACGCCATGGTCGACCGCGAACTGCGCGCGGAACGCCTCGCGGAGCTCGTCGCGGGTGAGCACCTCGGTCTGGCCGAGCGCGCGCAGCTCGTCGGCGGGGATGCCGGTGGTCGCCGAGAAGCGGTCACCGTATCGCTCGACGAGCGTGTCGAAGTCGCCCGCCTGGACCAGCATGCGCGCGTCGACCATCGACGCGCGGTCGAGGCCGCTCGCCTCGATGGCCCGCGGGTGGTGGGCGCCGCGGACGAGGCCGCGGAACCAGGCGGCGGCCGCTTCGCCGCGGCTGCGCATCGCGTCGAGCTCGCCGCGCGAGAGACCGAGCGACGCCAGCGCCCGGTCGTCGAGGCGCTGCGCCTGCGAGATGTGGGCCTGCACCGTGAGCTGCCCGAGCCCGTAGGACGCGTGTGTGCGCGCGGTCGTCCGCAGGGTCGACACCACGGCGCGCTCGTTCGACTCGACACGGTGGTTCGCGGCCGACGCG
>JAHBWH010000189.1 GCA_019637115.1 Myxococcales bacterium
CCTCGCCGAGCATCCCCGTCGCGAGGCGTGAGGGGAGCAGGCGGATGTCCCGTCCGACGTCCCGCACGACGACCTTCGGGCCGGGCCACGGCTCGCGGTGCGGGCGGTCGACGCGCACGACGCGGTCGAGGACGGCGTCGAACCCGAGCGGCGCGAGGCGGGCGCCGAGCCGCCGGTAGAGCGTCTTCGCGGGGACGAGACCCTCGAGCGAGCGCGCGCAGAGGCGGGTGAGGAGCGAGGGGAGGTCGGTCGCGCCGAGGAGGCCGAGCGCTGCGTCACGTGCGTCGTCGGTGGCGTCGAGCCAGCGCGCGGCGTCGGCGTGGCGCGCGGCGGCGTCGGGGCCGGCGTCGAGGTGCGGGGGCGTCGCGAGGGCGTGCAGCACGCGCTGCGCCGCGCGGTCGGCCTCGGGGCGCGCCCGCTTCAGCTCGTCCAACGCGTCGTCCGCGCCCGCCTCGGTGGCGTCGAGGCGGGCGCGCCCTCCGGCGCCGTCCGACGCCCCATCCTCCGGCACGTCGAAGAGCCCCGCGAGGCAGGCGCGCCAAGCGAAGGTGCGATCCCCGACCGGGTGTCGTTCGCTGAGGAGGGCGTCGAGCTCCTCGCGGGCGCCAGCGAAGGCGCGCTCGCTCGCCGCCCGCGCGAGGTGGGCCGCCGTCGCCTCGGCCTCGCCCCACTCGAGCGCGGGGGCGTGCTCGCCGAGCAGCTCGAGCGCGTGGGGCGGTGGGAAGCGCAGCGCGGCCTCGTCACCGCGCGCGAGCGCGATGGCGGCGTCGGCCTCCGAGCGCCGCCACCGCTCGACGAAGGTTCGAAGCGTGAGCCGCGGATCCATCGACGCGGTTACTCGGCGTCGGCTGGCGCCGAGGTCACCTCGACCGCGCTGTCCTCGGGATCGTCGTCCAGGATCTCGGGGAGCAGGACAGTGAAGATGGACGCGACGACCACGAGCAGGAACCCAAACCAGAGGACGAGGTTCGGCACGAGCGGCGACTCGTGAGTGGGCTCGCGACCGGGCTCGCTCACGCGGGGCCTCCGAGCGCGCCGAGCTGCGCGTGGACCGTCGCGACGACGGCGTCGACGACCTCGGCGAGCGGGACGTTCTTCGCGTCCTTCTCCGCGCGGAGCTTGAGCTCGGCCTGCCCCTCCTTCAGCCCGCGCGCGCCGATCGTCACGCGCAGCGGGATGCCGATGAGGTCGGCGTCCTTGAACTTCACGCCGGGGCGCTCGTCGCGGTCGTCGAGCAGGGCGTCGATTCCTGCGGCCTTCAGCGCCTCGTACACCCGAGTCGCCTCGGTCAGGACGTCGTCGTCCTTCCCGAGGGGCAGCACGACGGCTTGGAAGGGGGCGATGGACATGGGCCAGCGGATGCCGTCGGCGTCGTGGTGCTGCTCGATGGCGGAGGCCATCAGGCGGGTGACGCCGATGCCGTAGCAACCCATCACGAAGGGCTTCGATTCCCCGTGCTCGTCGAGGAAGGTGGCGCTCATCTTCGCCGAGTAGTGGGTGCCGAGGACGAAGATGTGGCCGCCCTCGATGCCGCGGTAGGCCGCGAGCTTGCCGCCGCAGCTGGGGCACGCGTCACCCTCGCCGACCAGGCGGAGGTGGCCGACCTCGCCTTGGAAGTCGCGCCCGTAGGCGACGTGGGCGAGGTGGTGATCCCACTGGTTGGCGCCGCAGACACCATCCGAGACCGCGGCGGCGGCGTGGTCGACGAGCACGCGCACGGCGCTCTTCGGCTCGACCGGGCCGACGAAGCCTGGCCCGACGCCGAGGACACGCTTGACGTCGGCCTCCGAGGCGAGGTGGACCTCGTCGACGCCCAGCGCGCGCGCCACGAGGATCTCGTTGACGTCGTGGTCGCCGCGGACGACGACGAGCGTGAAGTCGCTCGCGGGGGCCTCGGCGGGCTCCACGGTCGCCGCCTTGCCCTCGGGCTTCTTGGGCGCGAGGAAGACGAGCGACTTGAGGATCCGATCGGGGCCGACGCCGTCCTTCTCGAAGAAGCCTGCCACTTGCTCGATGGTCTTCGTCTTCGGGGTCTTCACGAGCTCGGGCGCGGGCGTCGCCGAGAAGTCGGCGACCGTCGTGTCGAGCTTCGTCTCGGCGACCTCGACGTTCGCCGCGTACTCGCACGCGGTGCACGCCACGATGCGGTCTTCGCCCGACTGCGCGAGGATCTGGAACTCGGCGCTCGTCTTGCCGCCGATCTGCCCGCTGTCGGCCTGCACGACGCGGTAGTCGAGGCCGAGCCGGCGGAAGATGCGGTGGTAGGCCTGCCGCATCGTCGCGTAGCTCTCGAACGCCTTCTCTTCGCTGACGTCGAAGGAGTAGGCGTCCTTCATGAGGAACTCGCGGCAGCGCATCAGGCCCGCGCGGGGCCGCGGCTCGTCGCGGTACTTCATCTGGATCTGGTAGAGGTTGAGCGGGAGCTGCCGGTAGCTCTTCACCTGGTGGCGGACCATGTCGGTGACGATCTCTTCGTGCGTCGGCCCGAGGTGATAGTCGCCGCCCTTGCGGTCCTTCAGGCGCAACAGGACGTCTCCGTAGAGGTCCCAGCGGCCGGTCTCCTGGAAGTAAGACGCCGGCAAGATGGCCGGCATGAGGACCTCTTGCGCGCCGGCCCCGTTCATCTCGTCGCGGATGATCGACTTCACGCGCCCGAGCACCCGCTGGCCGAGCGGGAGCATCTCGTAGATGCCCGAGCCGATCATGCGGATGAAGCCGCCGCGCAGCAGCAGCACGTGGGACGCGTCGACGGCGTCTTTGGGGACCTCTTTGAGCGTGGGGATGAACGCCTGGGAGTAGCGCATGGCAGCGGGTGATAGCGCCTTTTTGAGGCGCGGTCCGTAGAGAAGTCCGCGCCGCGTTCGGGTCCGCGTGCGTCCGGGTCCGCGTGCGTCCGGGTCCGGGTCCGCGTCCGTTTCCGGGTCCGCGTCCGGTTCCGGGTCCGCGTCCGTTTCCGGGTCCGCGTCCGTTTCCGGGTCCGCGTCCGGTTCGGCTCGCGCTGCGTCCGTGTGAGGCTGCGTCGCGTCGGGGGAGCGCTCTCAGATCTCGAAGGCCATCGACTCCACGCGCGCCTGCTCTCGGATGCGGAGGGCGTCGCTCACGAAACGAGCGACGGCGGCGTTCATGCTCTGGGTCGTCAGCTCGATGCGCGTCTCGACCAGGGAAGGCACCGCGTCGATCGTGTGGCGCAGCGCCTCGGCGACCTCGCGCAGGCGGGCGTCGAGCTCGTCGAGGTCGGCGTCCGTCTCCGGCACGATCCGGCCGACGGTGTCGCCGTGCGCCTCCTGCAGGCGCGAGAAGAGGTCCTCGGGGACGACCTCGGGGAACATGCGCGAGTAACGGACGAGGCTCCGCCAGAGCTGGCTCGCGAGGTCGGGGTCGGGGTCCTCGTCGCGGAGGGCGGCGAGGCAGATCTCGATGTCCCGCCAGGCGTGCCGGTACTTCGCGATCTCGACCTGGTAGGTCATCTCGTCGGCGCGCGGCCAAAGCGCGTGGGCGAGCGAGTGTTTGCGCGTCGTCGCCACGTCCTGCAGGTCGGTCGCGCTCTCGGGCAGGCGCTCGAAGAAGCACTGCGACACCTCGCCCGCCAGGTTCAAGAGGCGCGGGCTCGCGACCCGACGCCGGAGCCGGTGCCGGGTGCGCTCGATGAGGAGCTGTGCTTGGCTCGACGCGAGGTGCACGGCCTCGTCGAGCGTGGTCGCGTAGTCGCGCGCCCAGCGGGCGAGCGCGCCGAGGTGGGCGTCGCGGAGATCGGCGATGCGATCGTAGTAGCTCGCGCGTAGCGCGCGGAGGGCCTCGACGTGCTGCAGCGAGCGGCGCCGCAAGAAGATGAACAGGCCGACGTAGAGCGCGCCGTAGCAGAGCAGCCAGACCCCGAGACCCACGATGCTCGGCCAATACTCGCCGAGGTCACCCTCGAGCAGCGAGGTGTGGCGGGCGAGCCAGCGCTCGGCGAGGTCGACGAGGTGGTGCCGGACCCCGCAGCCGATGTCGATCGCGAGCGCCGCCAGGATGAGGAGGACGAGGCTCGTGCGCCGCAGGAGCACCCCGCGGGGCACGTTCGGGTTCTGCGACATGCGCACGACGTGGTTGCTCGAATAGACCACGTCCGCGGCGCCGAAGACGAACGCGAGCAGCCGCCGCCGGAAGCCGTAGCGGCTGCGCACCTGCAGCTCGAAGAGCGAGGGATCGGGCGGCGCGGGGTCGGGGACGGTCGGGAAATGCAGGGTGAGCGCGACGTCCTCGGGCGGGCGCTTGCGCTGGGGGAGGCGGAGGAGGGTGAGGCGCTCGGCCTCCTTCGCCTCGAGGACGGCGGAGACGAAGCCGGGCGCGAGCGCGGTGTGCCCCTCGCTCAGCTCGCGCTCGAGGCGTGAGAGCTCGTCCTCGACCCGGCGCACGTAGTCGGTGGGGCTGCCGCCCGTTCGGGTCGCTTCGGACCACGAGACCTCTGCGCCCTGGTCCCAGCGGACGAGCGTCGTGTCCGCCTGCTCGGTGAGCTTCTCGAGCGCCTTGGCGACGAGCTGCTCTTGGACCCGTCGATAGCGGAAGAACCACAGCACCTTGTGCGCGAAGAACGCGATCGCCGCGAGGGTGATGCCGTAGAACGCGATCGCGAGGGCGTGGGCCATGCTCGCGTCGGGGATAGCACACCCCCGGCCGCAAACGACGCCGGGCCCCGACGACGGGAGGAGGCCTCGACCCGTGAGCTCTCGCGCTCCGGTGGCCGAGGTCCCGACGACGAGGTCCGGGGCGAGGGCCGCCGAACGACGACGCGAGGCCCAAAACGACGAGAGGACGGCCGGAGCCGCCCTCTCGTCGTCGCGCCGTGGGGCGAGGAACGATCAGTTCCGGCCCTCGACCTCTTGGCGGAGCACGATGATCTCGCTCGGCGACGCGACCGTCCCGTCCACCTCCGCCGTCACCATCACGGTGAAGCGCTGGTGCGGGGTGGTGGCGCGCATGCGGCCCTTACGGTTGCTCGCGTTGTACTCGAGCAGGCCGGCCATCGTCGGCGCTGCGCCCTGCGGCTTGATCCACACCACGTACACCGTTGCTCCGGCGGTGATGCGGTCGGGCGGCGGCAGGTTCTCCACGTTCACCGTGACCATGCGGCTGCCCTCGATCTTCTCGATCACGACCTCGCCGTCGGCGCCGGCGGCGCGCTCGGTGCCGGTCACGACGTAGCGCTGCGGGCCGCCACAGGCGGAGACCGCAAAGAGGATGGCGCTGAGGCCCAGAACTCGAATGACGTCTCGAAGCATGTTGAATCTCCTCGACCGCGAGCGCGGTCTCAAGGTGCCCGCGTCCACTGGCGTCCGCATCGATACAAGAAAGCTCGCTCGCGGGAAAGCCCTTGTGTGCTCGGCGGGGGGTCGCCGGCCCCCAACCGACGTGGGCGCCGCGTGAACGGATCGCCGGATGGCGTGTGTCGAGCGGATCACCAGATCGTTCGTGCGTGCCAGCCTGGCGTGGTTCTCCGGTCCGCGCCTGCTTCCGCAGGTCCGCAGGTCCGCAGGTCCGCAGGTCCGCAGTCGTCTGCACCAGGACGGAACGATCGACGCCGCCGGTAGGCGGCGTCGATCGTCGATCCAAGAAGGGAAGCGAGAGGGCCCGTACTTGAGCCCTGTCGCTCAGCGGAGCGCTGGCGGGATCAGCACCGCGTTCACGACGTGGACGACGCCGTTCGTGCCGATGATGTCGGTCGCGATGATGCCCGCGCCCTCGACCGTCGGCGGCGTCGGCGCGAGGTCGAAGGTGAGGTCGTCACCGAGCAGCGAGGCCGCCGTGCCGCCGGGGATGCCCGCGAGGTCGGTGCTCAGCACCCCGCCCGCGACGACGTGGTAGAGGAGGACGTCGCGCACCTGCTCTGCCGTCAGACCTTCCACCGTCGCCGCGATCGCCTCGAAGGCCGCGTTGGTGGGCGCGAAGACCGTGAGCGGCCCATCACCCGAGAGCGCGGCCGCCACGCTCGTGCCAGGCGCGACCTCGGCGGCGGCGCCGACGGCCGAGAGCAGCTGCGAGAAGCCCGCGGCCGTCGCGATGCCCGGGATGTTCAGGGGCAGCAGGACGCTGTCGATGACGTGGACGATGCCGTTCGTGCAGCGCACGTCCGCGATGACGACGTCGGCCGCGCCGTTGACGCTGACGCCCGAGCTCGTATCGAAGAAGAGCGTGAGCGTCGGCGCAGTTCCCTCGCCCTCGAACCAGCGGGCCGGGGCGGCGCTGGACGCGCTCGCGGGGACCGCGGTCGAGGGGACCGCCGCGCCAGCGACGACGTGATAGAGCAGGACCTCGGTGAGGTCGTCACCCGAGGGCACGGCCGGGAGGGCGGCGAAGGCCTCGTTGGTGGGCGCGAAGACCGTGAAGGGACCTTCGCCCGCGACGGTGCCGACGAGCTCTGCCGCGGACAGCGCGCCCACCAGCTCGGTCAGGCCCGCGTGCCCGGCCATGTCCGCAATGGTCGGAGGAAGCAGCACGGCGTCGATGACGTGGATGACACCGTTGTCCGCCTCGATGTCCGCGGTCGTGACCATCACGCCGCTGTTGAGGCTGACGCTCGCGCCGGTCTTCGTGACGACGAGCGTGAGGTCGTTGAGGCTGGTCGGCAGGTTCACGCCCTCGGCGAGCGCGCTCGCGGGGACGCGGCCCGAGACCACGTGATAGAGCAGGACCTGCGTCAGCGCGTCACCCTCGGGGACCGCCGCGAGCGCCTCGAACGCCGCGTCCGTCGGCGCGAAGACGGTGAAGGGGCCGGGGCCCGCGAGGTCGTCGTCGAGGCCCGCGGCCTGGAGCGCGGCGACGAGCTGGGTGAAGTTCCCGGCTGCGACCGCCACGTCGACGATCGTGTTGGAGGGGACCTCGGAGTCGGTGCCGGGGCCGCCGTCGACGCCAGGGCCGGCGTCAGTGCCAGGGGTCGGGCCGTCGTCGTCGCCGCAGCCGACGAGGCCGAGGGCGAGCGCCGCGAGGAGGGCGAGGAAGGAAGTGCGTTGCATGAGTCCCAATCTCCGTGTCTAGGTCGTGCCCAGATCGGCACCCTCCAACCCTAGAGTTCGACCTGGTTGTGTCAATGCTAATCTAGACAAAATATGTAGACAGCGGTCTTCGCAGAAAAGCAGCCCTGGCGTTCATCGTTTTCGTGGTGCAGCCTCCGACGGACATGGATCGCTGGAATGGTGCCCGTTTCACGGGTTCGGGGGCATACGAGAGCTGGTTTCTGCGGGCGAACGCGCCCGACGGGGCGTCGGCCTTCTGGATTCGGTATACCCTCTTCGCGCCGCACGGCGGCGGCCGAGCGGCGGGGGAGCTCTGGGCCGTGATCTTCCAGAGGACCGCCGATGGAGGGTGGCGGGTGCGCCCCTTCAAGTCGGTCTTCCCGATCGCGCGGTGTCGCTACGCGCCGGACGGTCTCGACGTCACACTCGGTGAGGCGACGCTGAGCGCCGAGGGGGCCGTGGGCGCGACCGAGGGCCCCGACGGGACGATCCGGTGGTCGCTCTCCATGGAGGGCGGCGAGCGGCCGCTCTTGCTTCTCTCCGAGCGGCTCTACGCCGGTCCCTTCCCCAAGGCCAAGGCCCTCGTGCCGCGGCCCTTCGTCCGCTTCGGCGGGAAGTTCGAGATCGGCGACGAGGTGTTGGACGTCGACGGCTGGGTCGGGAGCCAGAACCACAATTGGGGCTCGCAGCACACGGACGAGTACGCTTGGGGCCAGGTGGTCGGCTTCGACGACGCGCCGAGGACCTTCCTCGAGCTCTCCACCGCGCGTGTCCGGGTTGGCGGCGTGCGGACGCCGTGGCTCACCCCGATCGTGCTGCGAGAGGGCGACCGCGAGTGGCGCGCGTCCGGGATCGTGCAGGCCGTCCGGAACTCGGGCCGCTACGACACGCGCTCGCTCGAGTGGCGTTTCTCGGCGGCGGCGCACGGCCGCCGCGTCTCCGGGATCATGCTCGCGCCACGGGACGCCTTCGTGGGGTTGCCCTACGCGAACCCTCCTGGCGGCACGAAGACGTGCCTGAACTCCAAGGTCGCGACCTGCGAGCTGCGCATCGAGGAGCGCGGGCAGATCCGAACGCTGCGGAGCGAGCATGGCGCGGCGTTCGAGATCCTCACGGAGCGGACCGACCACGGGGTGAAGGTGGCCGACGTCCCCGACCCGCGCGCGCTCTGACCTCCGCACGCGAGCGTGTGGTGCGGGGCAGCTGATTGGGGCTCATCGCGCGGCTGTCGCGCGGCTGCGGCCTGCCGCTTGCCCTCGGGGTCGGACCCTCGGGGGTCAGAAGGTCAGGCCGAGGCCGATCGTCCACGCGAAGCGCGACGCGAGCTGCGCGCTCGACCCGAAGAATTCGACGAAGAGGTAGGTGTGGTTGATGCCCCACTCCTCGTCGAGCGCGCGGGCGCGCCGGGGGTTGATGAAGTCGAGCTCGAGGGCCGCCTGCGCACCCCAGCGGAGGCCGAAGGTGGTCCCCCCGCCGCCAGACCCGCCAGAGACGTCGTAGACGAAGATGTCGAGGCCGATCTTGCCGCTGAGGACGATCGGCACCCCGAGCTCCCGCGGGAGCACGTCGACGCGCAGGACCGCCATCGGCGCGATGGGGAAGGCCGTGAGCTTCACCTCTTCGTCGAGGCGCTGGTTGCACGAGCTGTCGGCGCAAGCGTTCGCGTCGTAGCGCGCCCAGCCGAGGGCGATGCCGCCACCGATGAGCCCGACGTAGGGGATCCGCAGCGCGAAATAGTCGATCTCGAGCTGGACGAGCGGACCGCGATCGCCAGCGAAAAACGACGAGTTGTCGCTCAACGAGTAGGGGCCCACCTTCAGCTCGGCGGCGAAGCTCTCGACCGTCTCGCGCCGGGCGAGATCGGCGAGCTCGTCGGAGTATTGGGCCGAAGCGAAGGTCGGGAGCATGGCCGCCAGCGCGGCGCCGAGGAAGGCACGGTTCACGCGAACCTCCGGCGCAGGATCACCACCAGCGCGGCCAAGAAGGGCAGGGCGAAGGGCGCGTGGCGCCCTCCGGCGGCGCACCCCGAGGGGCAGCCGCCCTCGGCGACGTCGCAGAAGCCCACCGAGGGGACGTGCGTGACGCAGATCACCTCCGAGGGGCGCCCGACGTTCTGGGCGCGGTCGATCGCCTCGACGACGAAGCCGACCTGCGTGCCCTCGGCGGTGCCCGAGACGTCCACCGTCGCCGAGGTCGCGCCCGCGGAGGTCGTGATCGTCATCGCGCTCGAGCGCGACCCTACGCCCTCGTCGAGGTCGTCGTCGGGAGAGAGGAGCTCGGACTCCGAAGGCTCTGCCTCTTCGTCGGGATCCGGATCGGGATCCGGTTCCGGATCGGGTGTTGGCGTCGCCTCCTCCTCTTCCTCTCCTCCGTCCATCGGATCGGCGGGGATGGGCGAGGCCGTCGCGCTCGGGTCGGCGTCACAATCTCCGATGCGCCGGACCTGGTAGCGCATCAGCGCGACCTGATCGGGGCCGTCGGCGACGCCGCGCCAGGAGATGGAGACCCGCGTCCCCGAGAGGTTCGTGCCGGAGGTGATCTCGGGCGCTTGGGGTGCCACGCCGTCGATCGGGATCGTCACGCGCCCCCAGCTGATCCCGTCCGCGGGCCCGATGAAGGGCGACGCGTCGGACGCGAAGAAGTAGAGCGTGTAGGACGCGCGCTGCGTGGTGCAGATGTCCGAGCCGTTGTTGGAGGGCTTCGCCGGATCACCCGCCGCGAGCTCCGAGATCGGGATGCGGATGCGCCGGTTCATGTTCACCGTCCGGCTCGAGAGCGGGATGTGTACGCACTGGCGCATATTCCCGTCCATCAGCCGCCCGGGGTTGGCCTCCTGGCAGGCGACCGAGGATTGCCCGCCGTCGTGCCAGAGGTCGATCACGCCCGGGAACGACGTCGTCGTGCCGATCGTGACCTCGAGCTCGACGAAGGCCTCGGGGTCGTTGCAGTCCGCGATGTTGATGCCGCGGATCTGGATGTCGTTCGCGTTGGCCAGCGACCGCCCACCGCCCGAGAGCAGCGTCGGCGTGATGCGGAGGTCCTGGGCCGCGGCCGAGAGAGGGCCAGCGAGGGCGACCAGCGCGATGGCCAGAGGGAAGCGGAGGGAGAAGTCCGACATGGGTGAGTCCGACAGAGCAAAAAGGGGGCCAGCGTCGCCACGCGCCGCGCGCGGGATCTACGCTCGGTCAGGGTACCTGGCCAGCGCCAAGTTGGCATTCCCTCGCGCCGCGCCGACAGAACGTCAGAAGAAGACGGACTCGGCGATCTGGACGGCGTTGGTCGCGGCGCCCTTGCGCAGGTTGTCGGCGACGACCCACATCTGGACGCCGCCGGGGTTGCCGACATCGTCGCGGATGCGGCCCACGTAGACCGGGTCCTTGCCCACGCAGTCGATCGGCATGGGGTAGACGCCTCGGGCGAAGTCGTCGACGACCACGACGCCGGGGGCCTTCTCGAGGAGGGCCCGGGCCTGCGCCGCGCTCAGGGGCTCGTGGCACTCGACCGTCACCGACTCGGAGTGCCCACTGACGACCGGGACGCGGACGGTGGTCGGCGAGACGCGGATCGACTCGTCGCCGAAGATCTTCTTGGTCTCGAAGACCATCTTCAGCTCCTCTTCCTGGTAGCCCGCCTCGGCGTCGCGGCTCCAGTGCATGAGGACGTTGCCGGCGAGCTGGCCGCCCAGGGTCTCGAGGTCGGCGGCGTCGAGGGGCTCGCCCTTCGCGAGCTGCGCGGCCTGGCGCTCGAAGGCGGCGACGGCCTGCGCGCCCTTGCCGCTGATGGCTTGGTACGTCGACACGATGACGCGGCGAAGCCGGGCGGCGGCGTGGAGCGGGCCGAGGGCGACGACCATCTGGATGGTCGAGCAGTTCGGGTTGGCGATGATCCCCTTCTTCGGGTTCTTCGCCGCTGCGGCGTTGACCTCGGGCACGACCAGCGGGCAGTCGGGGTCCTGGCGCCACGCGGAGGAGTTGTCGACGACGAGCGCGCCCTTGCTCGCGGCGATCGGGCTCCACTCGCGCGACGTGCCGCCGCCCGCGGAGAAGAGGGCGAGGTCGACGCCCTCGAAGACCTCGGGCGCGATCGCGCGGACGACGTGTGCCTCGCCGCGGAAGGTGATCTCGCGGCCCGCGCTGCGCGCAGAGGCCACCGGGACGAGCTCCCGAACCGGGAAGGCGCGCTCCTCGAGCACGCGAAGCATCTCCTGACCGACTGCACCGGTGACGCCCACGACGGCGACTTTGAGCTCTTTCGACATGGGTCCGCTCTAACGCGCCGCCTCCGGAGCGTCAAACGTGCGCCCGCGCGAAGCGAGCTCGCTCGGGTCGGCTCGCAATCAGCCGCCGGAAGGCGCGGGCGGGAGGCACCTCCCGGCGCGGAGGCCGTTTCTGGTGGCGCTCGGCGAGCTTGGCAGGACGACCGAAGCCGTCAGTCCCGCGAGCCGTCGGGGTCGTAGCCCTCGAGCAGCGCGCCGGTCAGGACCTCGCCGAGGCGCTGGTAGCCGCGGCGTGTGTAGTGCACGTGGTCGGGGGCGCCGTAGGGGGGCTCGTGCGAAGACCACTCGACCATCGAGAGCGGGCCGCCCCCGAACGCGACGAGGTCGAAGAAGCCGCAGCCATGCGCGAGGGCGACGCGGTGCTGCGTGCTCACGACCTCCCCCGTGCGGGGGCGATCTTCGTAGTTGCCATCGGGGCGGCGCACCGGGCGGTCGGACGGGCCGATGAGCAGACAGGCGGCGTCGGGGACCGTCTCTCGCACGCGGCCCACGACCGCGTTCAGCTCGGCCTCGTAGCGCTCGATCGGGGCGTCGTCGCCGCTCTCGTTGGTGCCGTACGCGAGCACGACCAGATCCGGTCGGCGGCGACGCAGGTGCTCGCGGTAGAGCGAGTCTTCCCAGAGCAGGTGGTATCGCGCGCGTGCGCCGTTGATCCCGAGCGTGTCGACGATGACGCCGGGGACGTCTCGTTCGACCGCCACACCGAAGAAGCGCACGGCGCCGTCGCCCCGCACGCGGAGCTCGAGCTCGTGGGCGCCGTCGGGGACATGGAAGGTCGCGTACCCGGGCCCCGCGAGGTCGGCGGCGGTCGGGACCACGCGCAGCGGCTGGCCGTCGAGCAAGACCTCGAACGAGCCGCCGCCGGGGCGCTGGTGGAAGTAGACGTCGAAGAGGCTCGCGCTCGAGCCGAGGCCTCGCTCGGCGGTGCGCACGCGCCCCCACGCGCCTGCGCGATCGGCCTCGACGTAGACCCCGTGTACGCCGAAGGGCTGAGGCTCGTTCGTCCCGACGCGGACCTTCTCGCTCGACCAGTTGCGCCGGCTGCTCTCGACCTCGATCCCGCGATGGCGGTAGGTCCGCCACGGATGCGCGGGGAGGATGAGCCCGTGTCCGGCGTCGCCGAAGCGGGTCTGGAGGGCCTCGCGGACGTGGCCGGTGAAGAGGTCGCTCGCGACGTGCGACGCTCCGTAGAAGACCAGGCGCGCCTGCCCCGCGCCCCGCTCGGCGCGGCGCAGCGCCGCGTGCAGCGGCGCCATCGAGCGGCCGTCGCGATCCTCGACGCCGATGGGGAGGCCGGGCGCGTCGGGGCTCGGCTCACCGATCAGCCGTGGTCCCGTCCGGAGGAGCGAGCGCTCACCAGCCGCGCCGCCCGTGACGGAGGCCGCGGCCTCCGTGTTGCGCATGGGGCGCTCTTGCTCGGCGCGCTCGGGGGCGTTCGCCTCCGCGGTCGAGGGCTCGGCCAGGAGCTCCCACGCCGCCGTCCATCCCACCGCGAGGGACGCTCCGAGCACCACGACGGCGAGCGGAGATCGGGACAGGCGCGTCATCTCCCCCAAGATGATCGCCAAGTCGGCCTCCGTCCACTTCGTGGCACTTCGAGAGAAGCCCAGCCGCTTTGGCGGCGGCCGGCTCGCTCGACCGCGCCCGGCGAGCGGAGGCTCGTGGGAGGGGAGGGGGCGTGGGGAGTCTGGCGATCTGGATGTCTGCTCGGGCGACGCTCCCTCGAGGGGAGCGATCCCGCGGCCGAGGGGCTGCCGAAGCGCCCGAGGCTTCGCGACGACCCGCCCCCTTTGCGTCGGTCACTCACACGGGTTTGGCAGCGGCAGGCTCGGCCCGAGGCCAGCCCAGCGGGCGCGCTTCCCGGAGAACTGTACCCCGAGACTGATGGCGTCGCAGGTCACCCCCACGCCGCCCGTGCCAGGGACGCTGCGCACGTCGGCGATGGTGTCGAGCTGGGTCTCGACGAGGCGACGCTCGGAGGTGCCCGAGCACAGGCCGATGTTGTCGCCCGTGTCGAGCAGGTCGATGATCGACCAGCGACCCGCCACCGTGGCGGGGTGCATCTCGCTGAGGTCGTCGCTGAGCACGCCGAAAGCGTAGGCGTCGGTCAGCCGCACGCGGACGCCGTGCGTGCGCCCCTCGAAGAAGAGGATCTCCACACGGTCCGGCAGCCGCATGACGACCGTGCCGTTGCTGACGTAGGCGTTGTCGTCGCGGATTAGCGGACGGGCCTCCATCCGCATGAAGAAGGTGTCGTCGCGCGCCCACCAATGATCGGTGCCATCCCACGCGGGAGGCGGCGCGGGGGCGCCGTCGGAGACGTTGACGAGGTCCGTGCCCTCGAAGCGCACGGACGCCGGGTCTGCGCTCGTCCCGGCCGCCGATTGGGAGAGCACCACCGTGACGCGCGGGTCGTTGCGCTCGCCGTTCCAGCGCGTGACGTGAAGCAAGATCGCGCCGAGGCCCGCGGCCTGGTTGATCCGCGAGTTGCGCTCGATGTCCGGGCGCGCGAGGCGGACGATCGGGAAGAGGCGGTTGCCGAAGGCGTTGTCGACGCCCTCGTTGCCGTCGAGCTCGGGATCGGCCGACTCGTTGGGGGGCATGCACTCCACCTCCGGGACCGGCGGCCGAGTGAAGAGGTCGTCGAGGTCGAGGCCGATGTCGCGCCAGCGGTCGGCGTCCTGGTTGAGGACGACGTCGCGGAGCACGTAGGTCGTCGCCTCGATGTCGGGGCCGTCGTTGCTCGTCGGCCGAGGCGGGACCTTGCGCAGCCCCGACATGTTCGGGCGATCCGCGCTCGGGGCGTCCTGCGTGGGCGCGTCCACCCCCGACGCGTCCAGGGGCTCGACGAGGCTCGGGTCGAAGACGCGACAGCCGACGGCGCCGATCGCCACCGTCAGGACGAGCGCCCACGTCGAGAAGGATCGCTTCCCCTGCCGCATGCGCGCGCAAGGTAACAGACGTGTGCCGACCCGAACCAGGGGACCCGGCCCACAAAATGTGGGGATTGGGCTTCGCGCTCTGCGTTTGTTCACGGTCGTGTAAACGCGATTCGTGGTGTAAACTTCTGCCCGTGCGGATTTTGCTGGGAGGACGAGGCGCGGCCTGTCTCGGGGCCCTGTGGTTGGTCGCGTGCGGGGCGTCGGGAGGCGCCACGCCCAACGACGGCGGCGTGGTCGACGCGGGCCCTGGGACCGACACCGGCCCCGTGATCACGCCGGACGCGGGCGGGGGAACGGGCGAGGTCGGCGCCCCATGCCGGGCCCATGGTGATTGCGCCGAGGGCTATTGCGTCGATGCTGCTGGCGTGGGCGGCGTCTGTTCGCGCGAGTGCGGCGATGGGTGCCCGTCCGAGTGGAGCTGCCGAGAGGTCGACGTGCTCGAGGAGGCCCGTGAGCTCTGCGTCCCGCTGCTCGGTGACCACTGCCTGCGCTGTGCGAGCGACGACGAGTGTGTGAGCGGCGCCTGCCTCGCCATCGACGGCGCGCGCCATTGCGCGCCGCGCTGCGTGAACGACGAGGCCTGCCCCGCGGGCTACGTCTGCCGACCCGACGCGGGCGGCGCGCACGAGGGCGGCTTCTGCCAGCCCGTGAGCGGGAGCTGCTCCTGCGACGAGCGCATGGCGGGCGCGACGCGGACGTGCGCGAACGCGAACGACACCGGGACGTGCTGGGGGACGCAGACGTGCGATCCCGCCACGGGCTGGTCGGGGTGCGACGCGCGCGAAGCGAGCCCGGAGGTCTGCGACGGGACCGACAACGACTGCAATTTCGTCATCGACGACGGCGTCGACACGGGCGAGACGTGCGTGAACACGGTCGAGGGCGTGGGCTCGTGCCCCGGCGTCGAGGTCTGCGGCGGCGAGGCGGGCTTCGTCTGCCAGGGACCCATCCCCACCCCCGAGCGTTGCAACTACGTCGACGACGACTGCGACGGATCGATCGACGAGGACTTCCCCGACGTCGGGCAGGTCTGCGAGGCCGGTGTGGGGGCGTGCCTCGCGTTCGGCGCGATCCGCTGCCGCGCCGACGGCATGGGGACGGAGTGCTCCGCGGTCGCAGGGACGCCGAGGCCCGAGCGTTGCAGCGGTCGAGACGACGACTGCGATGGGTCGATCGACGAGGACTTCCCGACGCTCGGCCAGGGGTGCAGCGCGGGCGTCGGCGCGTGCGAGCGCTTCGGCACGGTGGTGTGCAGCGCCGATGAGCTCGCGACGCGATGCTCGGCCACCGCGGGCGCGCCGAGCGTCGAGCTCTGCAACTATCGAGACGACGACTGCAACGGCGTCGTCGACGACGGGTTCCGCGACGCGGCGACCGGGCTCTACGACCGCGACGGCGCGTGCGGCAGCTGCGACATCGACTGCGGGGTGGTCTTCGCGGGCGCGCCGAACGCGGTGGGGCGCTGCCAGGTCCTCGGGGGCGCGCCGGTCTGCGTCATCGGCTGCGTGGCGGGCGCCTTCGACCTCAACGGGTCCGCGCTGGACGGCTGCGAGTTCGTGCTCGACGCCGACGTGATCTACGTGTCGCGGACGGCGACGTCGGCCGCCGACGACGCGGGGTGTGGCCTCGGGCCGATGGGGACGGGCGCGGGGCGCTACCCGTGTCGCTCGATCGGGCAGGGCCTCGCGCGGGCGGCGGCGCTCGGTCGTGGCGCGGTCTGGGTCGCGGACGGGACCTACGACGAGGCGGTCACGCTCCGCGATGGCATCGATCTGCTCGGCGGGTTCCGCGCCGACACGTGGGAGCGCGAGGCGGAGGTGACCGCGACGGTGATCCAGGGCGTGTCGTCGGTCGGCGTCCACGACCGGACGGTGATCGCGGAGGGCATCACGTCGCCGACGCTCTTCGAGGGCTTCCTCGTCCAGGGCGCGTTCAACGCCAAGCCGGGCGGCAATTCCTACGCGCTCTACCTCTCGGCCTCGAGCTCGGCGCTCGTCGTGCGCGGCAACTTCATCTACGCCGGCCGAGGCGGCTCGGGCGCCGCGGGGGCGCCTGGCGCGAACGGCGCCGCGGGCGCGAACGGCACCGGCAGGGACTCGCCAGGGGTCGACCCCGCCGACTACGACGCGCGGGTGACGGTCGGCGGGACGCGGTGTGCAGCGTCGAATAGCCGCACGTTCACGAACGGCGGCGCGCGCGTCTGCGCCGGCGATGACGTCAGCGGCGGGCGAGGCGGCGGCGTGACGTGCCCGCCGAGCAGCACCCGGATCCAACAGAGCGCGGGCAACGGCGTGGCTGGTCAGCCGGGCGCCGCCCCGGGCGGCGGCGCGGCGGGCGGCGGCGGCGCCGGGGGCCACGACGGAGAGCTGATCCGCATCAGCGGATCGGTGAGCTGTCTCGTCCCCACGGGCGGGCCGCTCTTCGGCGAGGACGGCGGCAACGGTACGCTCGGCGCCAACGCGGCAGGGACTGGGGTCGGCTGC
>JAHBWH010000019.1 GCA_019637115.1 Myxococcales bacterium
CGACTCGGGGGCGGCGTTCTTAGCCGCGGCCCCTCGGCTTGTCTAGCTCTTTTTCAGCGACCGGCGGCAGTTCCGCGCGGCTTCTCGGCGAGCTCGGCTCTCCGAGGGGCGCGGATCTAACACCTCGGGTTGGGGTGTCCAGAAGTTTTTGGGTCCGTCCCCATGCTGGGGGTCGTTTCTGGCTGGGCGGGGTCCCACGTCGGACGTCGGACGTCGGACGTCGGCTACATGTCGCGGGGGTCTGGTTCACTGGTGTCGCGGGACTCGGTCGCGGGACTGGGTCGCGGGACTCGGTCGCGGGACTGGGTCGTGGGACTCGGTCACGGGACTCGGTCGCGGGACTCGGTCACGGGACTCGGTCGCGGGACTCGGTCGTGGGACTCGGTCACGGGACTCGGTCGCGGGACTCGGTCGCGGGACTCGGTCGCGGGACTCGGTCGTGGGACTCGGTCACGGGACTCGGTCGCGGGACTCGGTCGCGGGACTCGGTCGCGGGACTCGGTCGCGGGACTCGGTCGCGGGACTCGGTCGCGGGACTCGGTCGCGGGTCAGTGTTGAAGGCACGACTTGGTCACCGTACGCGGGGGTCGTGACGCGCCGTCGCATTGGATGCTATGGCCCGCGGGTGTCTCGTCGAACGCTCCTCTTGGTGGCCATGTGGCTCGGCGCTGGCGCCGCGATGCTGGTGCTCTGGCTCGGGCGGCGTGACGACGCGACCGTCGCGCCCGCCCGCTCGGCGCCCGGCGCACCCGTCGCGGGGGAGGCTGCGGAGCGCGAGCTGACTCCCGTCGCGGTGGTCGAGGAGCCAGCCGGTCCCCCGCGGATGTATCGGGGCGATCGTCGGCATACGGGGCGCAGCCCCTTCGTCGGGCCGAGCGCGGCGACCGTCGTCTGGTCGTACGAGGCGGCGGGGCGAATCACGGCGCAGCCGGTGGTCGGCCCGAGCGGCGAGGTCTACGTGGCCGATCACGCGGGGAGCCTTCATGCGCTCACGCCCTATGGGAGGCGCCGCTGGGTGCGGGAGCTCGGGGGGCCGATCTACTCGACGCCTCTCGTCGACGAGCGCGGCCACGTCTATGTCGGCAGCGACGCGCGTCACTTTTCGAGCTTCACCACCGAGGGAGAGCTCCGCTGGCGCATCCCCACCGAGGGCGACGCCGACACCGGCGCGACGCTCTCGCCCGAGGGGCTGCTGCACTTCGCGGCAGGCCGCGAGCTCTTCGCCGTGGCCACCGACGGGACCATCCGGTGGCGCTTCCGCGCGGGGGGCAAGATCTTCACGACGCCTGCGGTGGCCGATGACGGGACGGTCTACGTCGGCGCGCAGGACGACCACCTCTACGCGATCGCGAAGGACGGCACGGAGCGCTGGTCGTACCGCACGAACGGCGACAACGACTCGTCGCCCGTCATCGGGGACGACGGCACCGTGTACTTCGGTAGCGACGACCGGCACGTCTACGCGCTCTCTCCCGAAGGCCAGCTCCGCTGGTCGAAGGAGCTCGGTGGCATGGTGCGCGCGCCCGTCGCGCTCGGTCGAGATGGGAGCCTCTACGTCGGCGTGTTCGGGCCCCGGCCGCGCGTCGTCTGCCTCGACCAGCGTGACGGCGCCGAGCGGTGGCACTTCGCGGTGACGATCGCCGACACGTCCGAGATCGGTGTCGCGTCGGGCGTGCTCGTCGACCGCGACGGCAACCTCTACTTCGGCGCACACGACGACTACCTCTACGCGCTCACGCCGGACGGCGAGCTTCGCTGGGCCTTCGAGGCGCGCGCCGATGTGGACGCCCCGCTCGCGCTGGCGCCCGACGGTACGCTCTACGCGGGGAGCGACGACAAGCACCTCTACGCCCTGCGCACGGAGTAGCCGCGGCACGATGCTCCGTCGCTGGACCCTGGCCTGCGCGCTCGGCGCCGCCCTCGCTGCGCTGCTGACGACGCTCCTCGGCGCGCTCGTCTCGCAGCTCGCCCCCGAGGATGGCGCGGCCCCTTGGGCGCTCGCGCTGCTCCTTCCGCTGGTCGGTGTGCTCGAAGGCGCCACGGTTGGGGCGGTGCAGGCGCAGGCGCTCCGCCCGCTCGGCATCCCCCGCGCGCGCTGGACAGCCGGGACGGCGGCCGCGTTTGGCGTGGTCTGGCTCGCAGGCGGTGTGTTGAGCGCGCTCGAGCCGGCGCGCCCACCCTCGATCGCGCTCGTGTTGGTCGCCGCAGCGCTCGCCGGTGGCTTGGTGGGTGCCGCGGCAGGGCTGGCGCAGGCGCGGGTCGCGGCGTTCGAAACAGCACCGTGGGTGGGCGCGAGCGCGCTCGCGTGGAGCGCAGCGATGGTCGTCGGCGCCCTCGTCAGTGAGCACATCTGGGGCGGCTTCTCGCCGGCGGTGCTCGGGATGGAGGTCGGCAAGGGCGCCCTTGGAGGGTTGGCCGTCGGCGCCACCTCGGGGCCGACCCTCCGTCGGCTCGTGCTGCGCTGACCCGAAGAAACGGACCCGGGCACGAGCGCGGACGCGGACGCGGGGGACGAGCGCGGACGCGGACGGGGGACGAGCGCGGACGCGGACGGGGGGGACGAGCGCGATCAGCGGCTGCCGCTGATCATCACGACCACGACCAGCGCGAGGCCGAGGAGGACACCCGTGGCGATCCCGAGGACGCGCACCGCGCGGGCGCCGAGCCGATCCGCGAGCCACATGCCACCGAAGGCGCCGGCCACGAAGAGGCCGAAGCTGGTCGGCGCGACTGGGTAGCCCTCGCCGAAGATCTGGAAGAGCACGAAGTTGAGCAGCACCGCGGCGCCGCCGCCGACGAGCCACCCGAGGACGGTCGCCGTCTTCGCCTGAGAACGCGAGGGCATCGGGCGAGCTTGACCGAAGCGCCAGGGCGGGGCCAACCGTGACGCGAAGGCGTCGCGCCACGGGCGTGTGCGCTCGGGGACGGATGGGAAGCGGCTCTCGTGCGTCCCGGCGACCTGGTCACGGGTAGCGGGTCTGGTGTGGCGCCGCGCCGACCTGCTCATGGGTAGCGGTTCGCGTGCGCCCCGGCGACCTGGTCACGGTAGCGGGTCTGGTGTGGCGGCGCGACCTGCTCATGGGTAGCGGTTCGCGTGCGCCCCGGCGACCACGTCATGGGTAGCGGTTCGCGTGCGCCCCGGCGACCACGTCATGGGTAGCGGTTCGCGTGCGCCCCGGCGACCACCGCATGGGTAGCGGTTCGCGTGCGCCTCGTGGAAGCGCACCGTGACGGGACACGCCCTCAGCGTGGCAGGCGCACCGTGACGGGCGCCGCCACGAGGCGGGCTTGCGCGGCCTGCAGGCCGAAGGGGCGCATGGCGCCGACCTCGTAGGGTCCCGGCCGCAGGCCGACGTAGTGGGCGCTCGTGCCAGCGTCGAGCCAGCCGATCGGGGCACCTTGGACGGTGACCATGATGCGGGTGGGCGCCCGGTTCTCGACCAGGATGCCTTCGCTCGGCGGCTCGTGGCCCAGCGTCGAGGGGTGCGGCTCCGAGGGACCGCGACCCCGGCGTGGGTCGATGCGGAGCATCATCTCGGGGGTGAGGAACGCGCGGTTGGCGGCACGTGGGATGGGCGGTGGCGGGTCGACGTGGTCGGCGCGGAGGGCCGAGCGTGGGAGATCGACGCCGACGTCGGCCGTGCGGTCCGCGCGCCACAGGCCAACCCGGAAGCTCGGGGGGGAGCCGCCCTCGCCGCATCGGCGACTGACCGCATCAGGGGGGGCGCTGCTCCACTCGGCGATCAGCCGGCAGATGAGGTCGCCTGGCCCGGACTGCTCTCGGGTCGGGGGGATCGTCACGCGGTGACCGGGCGAGGCGCGCAACCTCCCCCCCTCGAACCAGTGGGCGAGCTGACCTGGTCCGAGCGGCCGCCCTCCCTCTCCGTCGAAGACGTACACGCCGGAGGCGTCGCGCCGCAGGCGCACCTCCGAGCCCGCGTGGACCGGCCAGCCGGTCCCGCCGAAGCGCGCGCGCAGGCGGTCCCGCCCGACGTCGACGTAGAGCTCCGCGGTCGGGCGCGGGATCGCGGGGGACGGAGTCCCGAGGCTGCGCGGGACGATCAGGCTTACGCGGTAGACGATGCGCCGCGCCTCGGCGGGCGCGGCGCTCGCGTACTCGGAGTCGTCGTGGAACGCAGGGGCGATAGGCCAATCGACGTCGCCCTCACGGTGGATGGGCTCGGCGACGACCTGCTCGATGGAGGGCGGTTCGAGCTCGAGCGAGGGCTCGGGCGGCGGGCGGATGGGCGGCTCCTCGGCGCACGCGAGGGCGACGAGCAGCACGACCGGCCAATGACGGCGCGCCATCAGAACCGGAAGACGACCTGACCGTTCGAGTCCTGACCGATGGGATCCGAACGTCCCGCCACGACCGCGATGGTCACCACGGCGCCGACGACCACGACGGCGCCGATCGCCGCCCAGAGCCACCACTTCTTGTAGAGCGGGTCGCGCTCGACGGGCGTCTCGGGGACCGTGGGCGTGAGGTCGACGAAGGTCGGGTGCTGCTCGTCCACGGCCTGCGGGCTGAGCACGTTCTCGATCGATTGCTGCACGGCGCGGGCGACGACCTCCTCGAGCTCGCCGAGCGCGCGGGGCGCCTGCACCTCACCGCGGAGCACGCGGCGACGGTTGTGCACGTCGAAGACGACGAGCTCGAGCTTCACGGTCTCCTGCGAGTCCCCGTAGGAGACGCGGATGACGCCGATCTTGTCGAGGTCGAGGATGCGACCGACCTCGCCGATCGGGCCGTCGGCGGTGCGCATCTCGTGGCCCGCGATGCCGTTGACCGCCTCGTCGAGCCCCTCGTTGCCGTCGACGGGCAAGAGGAAGGCGTTGACGCTGGCGGCGCCTCGGCGGCCCCCCGTCTCCGCGTTCTCGATGTAGGGGGTCGAGCCCGGCGAGACGACACGGATGGTGTGCTCGCCACGCGGCAGATCGCCGATGGTGACGGGGGTGAGCCCGCGGGGGATGAAGTCGACGTAGGCCATCGAGCCGGGCGGGTCGCTCTCCACCGTCACCTGGCCGTCCCGGGCGCGAACGGCGGCTTGGTTGTAGCGGTCGATGACGTCGGGCGGGAAGAGGTTCGGGTCGGGGACGAGGTGCGGCATCTGGACGTGCAGCCGGGTGAAGGTGCGCGCCGCGCCGCGTCGGTCGTTGTTGTAGGTCTGGGCGGCGCCGAGGAAGAGGAGCGCCGTTCCGAGATCGGCCGGGTCCTCGAGCGCAGACATCGCCTGGTCGAAGTTCTCGACCGCCTCGACGAGCAATGTGGTCGCCTCGTCGAGCCGCAGATCGAGGTAGGCCGTGCGCCCCTCCTCGAGCTTCACGCGCGCGATCCGCAGCTTCTCGAGGGTGTTGTCGTCGTAGCCGAGGAAGCGCTGGTCGGCGCGCTGCCAGTCCGCGCCGTCGACCCGCCGGAGGGCCGCCCGGGCTGCGGCTCCGACGCGGCCGGCGATGGCCTCGAGCTCGGGGTCGACTGCGGTCGAGACCACGTAGACGCGCTGCATCGCGACCGGCTGGGCC
This sequence comes from Myxococcales bacterium, assembly GCA_019637115.1. Taxonomy (GTDB): domain Bacteria; phylum Myxococcota_A; class Polyangia; order Polyangiales; family Houyiibacteriaceae; genus JACKEH01. The sequence continues at coordinate 5,524 of JAHBWH010000019.1, forward strand.
TGCGCGGCCCACGCCGAGGCGAAGGTGATCGAGAGCGCCAAGAGAAGAGTGTGTTTCGGCATGCCCCTCGGTTTCGTCTCAACGCTCGAGGTCGCGCACGAGCGCGGCCAGGTTCGGGTCGTCCTCCAGCGTCGCGCGGAGGTGGGCTTCGAGCGCCGCGCGACCCCGATCGTCGAGGCCCGCGGCCATCGGTCCGCTCAGGATGTCGGCGAGCAGGCGCTCGACGGCGGCGGCGGCGTCGAGGCGCCCCTCGGCGAGCTCGCGGGCGACCTCGCCCGGCAGCGCGGACTGCGTTGCTCGCTCGGCGCCGGACGCCTCGGTCTGGCCCATGACCTCGTCGAAGCGCTCGCCACGGACTCGCTCGCCCGGCCCAGCTTCGGGGCGGGCGGCGTCGGCCGCGGAGGGCGGTCGGCTGCCCGGGGGTTTGATGGAGGAACTCATCGGACGCTCCGGAGACTACCGAAGTGGCGACGATTCGCGCAAGGCGCGGTTCGGCAGGGGGTGCGGGAGGCCGCCGAGGGCCGGGTGCCGCGAGTCGAGATGGAGTGGGTCATGGCTTGCCTCCCGAGAGCGAAGTCGTGCTTCGACGAGGGGTCCTCGGTCGCCCGCGCGCCCAGTTGCGTGGCTTCGTAAAAAAAAGTGAAGCTCCACCATCTTCGTGAACGGCTCGCCGCCCACTCGTGGGATTTGGGTCCACGGCTTGACGTCCCACCTGCGTTCCCCATAAGTCTCCCTCGGAGCCCCTCTCGTGTGTCCCCCCAACGACTCTCACGCGCGCCTCGACATCGTCGATCCCGATGAGCCGACGCTCACCACGGGGGACATGGCCCGGCTCAGCGACAGCACGCTGCGGACGGTGCGTTTCTACGAGCAAGAGGGCCTGATCAAGCCCCGCGAGCGCGCAGGCGGGCGGCGGATGTTCACGCATGACGAGCTGCAGAAGCTGCAGCTCGCGCTCGACCTCCGGGAGGCCGGGCTCTCGCTGCAGGACATCAAGGAACTCTTCGAGCTGAAGAGCCGCTACGCCACCCCACAGCAGGCGAGCCACGAGATCACGGACATGCTCTCGCGGCAGATCCTCTCCATGCAGGAGAAGATCGCCAAGCTGCGCAAGCTGCGCGAAGAGCTCGCGACGATGGTCACCGTGATCTCGGAGTGCTCGGACTGCGACGGCGCGAATTTCCCCGCGGGCTGCGGGGACTGCGATGTGCTCGAGCAGCCCGGGCTCCCGCGCGCGATGCGCGTCTTGTGGAGCCGCTGAGCGCCTCAACGACCCGGCTGGCGGTGTTCGAGCAGCCCGCTCCCGGGCGCGATGCGCGTCTCATGGAGCCGCTGAGCGCCCCGGCGACCCGGCTGGCGGGTGCTCGAGCAGCCCGCTCCCGCGCGCCGCGCCTCGGAACGCTTCGGCGACCCGGACGTGGGCTGCGCGGGCCCCTCGCGACGGGCGCGTGGAGGTGTCTGGTGATCGTCTCGTGCGCTGCTTGGCGCGACGTGGAAAGGTCCGCGCGATGGCGAAGATAGCGATCGTCGGCGGTGGACCGGGCGGGAGCTCGTTCGTGCTCTGGGCCCTGCGCGCCGGGGTGCAGCCCGAGGACCTCGTCATCTTCGACAAGGCGCGGTTTCCGCGGCCCAAGCTCTGCGGCGGAGCGCTCACCACCCGGGGGACCGAGGCGCTCGACGAGCTGCTCGGGCGCCCGCCTGGCGGAGGAGAGACGAGGCGACTCGAATTTCGCAGTGTTCTCGGTAGCTTTCCGGTGCAGGAGCGCGGCTCGCAGTGGCTCTACGACCGGGCGCTCCTCGACGACCAGCTGCTCTCGGCGTGCGTCGCCGCGGGGGTGGAGGTGCGACAGGGTTGCGCCGTGCGCGAGGTGGAGGCCGCGCCCGAGGGGTGGCGGCTGCGCTTCGGGCGCGACGAGGTCGAGCGCTTCGAGTGGGTCGTCGGCGCCGATGGAGCCAGGGGCATCGTCGGCCGCAGCGCGGGGCTGCGGGGTGGGGTCGTCGGGCGGCTCGTGGAGGCGGTCTTCGAGGCCACGGACGACTCGCTCGATCCGGCGACGCTCTACTTCGACTTCGACCCGATCGTGGATGGAATCCCAGGCTACGCTTGGCTCTTCGCGTATCCCAAGCCGGGGACGGCGTTCGCGGCCGAGGCGGGGCCTCCGCTCCGCGCGACGGACGGCCTGTGGAAGCTGGGGATCATGGACGGGCGGGGCGTGACCGGCGGTGGCGCGCTCCGCGACTGGACCTCGCGCTTCGCCGACCGGCACGGCTTCCGGCTCGTGGACGAGAAGATCCAGGGTTGGCCCGAGCATTATTGGTCACCTCGCGCCGAGGCCCATCGTCCGGGGCTACTCCTGACGGGGGAGGCGTGGGGGATCGACCCGCTCCTCGGCGAGGGCATCGCGCCTGCGATCGAGCTCTCGCGCTACGCCGCTGGGCGGCTGAAGGGGGCGCTCGACGCAGGCCGAGCGACGATCCCCGGCTACGAGGCGGGGCTGCTGCGGACCGAGGAGGGCGCGAACCTGCGCTTCCAGTGGCGGTTGGCGGAGCGCCTCTACGGGCCGAACGGGCGCCGCTGGATGCGGGTGCTCTTCGACCACCGCTACATGCGCGAGCTCGCGGCCTCAGGGACCGAGCGCTACGGGCGTCTCCAGAGGCTCCAGTGGAGGCTCATCTGGCGCTACGTGCTGCAGGTGCTGCGCGGCGGCCTGCCTTCGAACGCCCCGCTGCTCTCCTCGCCCGCCGAGTGACCTCGGGCGTCGAACGCGCTGCTCCTCGCCCGCCGAGTGAGCCCGGCGGCTCTCCTCGCGCGCCGAGTGCGCTCGTCTTCGGAGCGTCCCCGCATCGAGCGCGCTGCGGCCCTCGCCCCGAGGCAGCGAGCGCGCCCCGCGGTGCTATGGTGCTCCGCCTCATGGGAGTCCCGACACACGTCCACGACCTCGCGGTCGCCTGCCAAGCCTCCGTGCAAGCCACGATCGGGGTCGCGCTCGACCTCGAGCCCGAGACCTTGCCGATCCTCGATCACTACGCGACCAAGCACGGCAAGAGCGAGCGCGCCGAGATCCTCGGCCTCGTCGCGCCGATGTGCGGGGCGTACTTCGGCGAGGTCTTGCGACGGCGCTTCGACGACACCTTCCGCTGGCATACGCCCGAGAGCCACGACGCCTGGCGCCTCGAGGGCGAGTCGGTCTTCCTCTGCTTCAACCCCATCGGCGCGGCGCTCGAGGTGATCGAGCAATCGGACGCCGCGGGTTGGGGGGCGCACCTGCAGGTCCATCCCCGCGACCAGGGCGCCGTCAAAGACGCCCTCGAGCTCTTCGGCGACGTGCGCAGCCGCGACTATTACTCGTTCACGGTGCGCTACGAGGTCTTCGAGCAGGTCGTGGAGACGCTGATCCGCGAGGCGCGGGGGCGGGGCGAAGAGCGGAAGCTCTTCGAGACACGCGACTACGAGGCGTTCCTCGCGCGCGAGTGATCGCTCGCGGCGACCGTCGCACGATGCCGAGAGCGCCGCTGGCCGTGCTCGCCGCCCGCGTGACCAGTCGCAGGCACTTCGAGGAACGTCGGCCGCACCTCGACGCTCGCATGATCGCTCGCGATGACTACGCGACCCCGAGGAATGCCGGCAGCACCTCGGCGCTCTTGCCGCAGACGAAGTGATCGAAGGCGCTCGCGTTCGCGGCGGGCTCGGCGTTGACGAGCCAGCTCCGCCCGCCGACGCGGCGGGCCACGTCGACGAGCCCTGCCGCCGGCCAGACGTTGCCAGAGGTGCCGACGGCGACGAAGCGGAGCCGTCGGCCGGCGTCGACCATGAAGGATTCGAGGGTGCGAAGGTGCTCGGGGTCGAGTGATTCGCCGAACCAGACGATGTGTGGGCGCAGCAGAGCGGTCTTCCCGCGGGCCTGGCACTCGCCGCAGAAGGGCGGGGACTCGTCGTAGACGTCGGTGTCTTCGAAGGGCGGGCGACGACAGCTCGAGCAGCGGGTCTTCAAGAGGTTGCCGTGGATCTCGAGCAGGCGCTCGCTCCCGGCGCGCCCGTGGAGGCCGTCGACGTTCTGCGTCGCGAGGAGGAAGCGGGCGCCGAGCCGCGCTTCGAGCTTCGCGAGCGCATGATGGCCCGCGTTGGGCTGCGCCTTCAAGACGCCCGCGCGGCGCTCGGAGTAGAACTGCCAGACGAGGGTCGGGTCGCGGCGGAACGCATCCGGCGAGGCGACGTCCTCGAAGCGGTGAGTGCGCCAGAGCCCCTTGGCGTCGCGGAACGTCGGGATCCCGGAGTCGGCCGAGGCGCCCGCGCCGGTGAGCACGAGCACGCAGGCGTCGTCGTCGAGGTCGAGCGGTGTCATGGCGCGGAAGGTGTGTCCGGGGGCTCCGAATTGCACCCCGGATCTTTGCGATGACGACACCCGCTGGACGACGCCCGCTGGTCGACGCCCGCTGGTCGACGCCCGCTGGACGACGCCTGGTGACGCGGTAGGAGGACCTCATGCGTCAATTCCTCCTCTCGGCGTTCGTCCTCGTCCTTGCAGCGCCCTCCGTGCGTGGGCAGACCGAGATCCCCGCGGGCAACCGCGCCGAGCTCCAGGAGGCCCCGCCGCGACCGGGTCATGGGGACCTCGACGAGCGCGGTCGCGTGCTCTTCGAGGCGATCAAAGCCGATGACCCCGCGCGCGCGATGTCGCTCTTCCTTCCGCGGGAGGCCTTCCGCGCGATCAAGGGCATCGCGGACCCCGACGGGCTCTACGATCGGATCATCCGCCTCTACGAGCGCGACATCCACGAGCTACACGTCGCGCTGGGCGAGGACGCGGCGCGCGCAGAGTTCGTGCGCATCGAACTCTCGCGCCGCCGGGCCTGGGTGCGGCTGCGCGAGGAGTCCAACCGGCTCCCCTATTGGGCGCAGCGCCGCAACAGCCTCGTCTACCGGGTGGGTGACGAGGAGCGGCGCTTCGAGGTGCGCACGATGATCGCGTGGGACGAGCGCTGGTACATCACGCACCTCAGCGAGTTCCGGCGCTGATCTCCGGGGCTGCCGCGCGCGGAGCTGGCCACGCGCGCGTGAGCTGGTCACGCGGGTGGAGCTGGCCGCGCGCGGGTGGGGCTGACCACGCGCGGGAGACCATCCCCCGAGAGGACAACATCGCTCATCAGAAGGTGAACGCAGGGTGGCTCATTGCGGGGCGGACCAATCGTCCACGGCCGGCTCGCCCGTCTCCCAGGAGGGCGGGGGCTCGGGCGCGGGCTGCGTCTGCTGGCGCGCGGGCGGCGGCGGCGGGCTCTGACGACCGCCGCTGCCGAACCAGACGGTGAGCCCGGCGTTGCCGAAGAGATCCGAGTTGCGGCCGAAGCCGAAGCCGAAGCCCTCGTTGAAGAACGCCGCGCCCGGACCGGAGCGGTCCACGAGCGTGACGGCGAAGCTGACGCCGAGCTGGAAGTGCAGGCTGATCCGGCCGTCGGCGAGGAAGAGCTCGGGGCGCAGGCCGCCCTCGAAGCCGAGCCCGCGGTAGGCGTAGACGAGCGAGTCCTGCACGCGGCGGCCGCCGGCGAAGCCGAAGCCACCGAACGCGCCGAGGTGCAGGTTGCCGGCCTCGATCACCGTGATGTGGGCCCGCAGGAAGAGGCCGCCGAAGGTCGTGCGGGCGTTCGGGATCGCGCTGTCGTTGCGCGCGGCGACCGAGCGGACGGCGGTGATCAGCTGGAGGCCGAAGCGCTCGGTGAGCTGCGCGCGGAGGCTCAGGCCGGGGAAGGCGAGGTAGCGGGGGCCGTCGATGAGGGGCCCGAGGCCGAGCGGCGACTCGACGCCGACGCCGAGGTTGCCGATGGGACCTTGCGCTCCAGCAGGCGCGGCGACGGCCGCGAGCAAGGCGAGGGAGAGAAGAGCCGAGCGATGCATGTCGTCCTCCTCAGAACCAGAAGTGGAAGCCGGCGTTGCCGAGCAGGTTGGCGTTGCCGAAGACGTCGACTGCCACCGCGCGCTGTCCCGCGCCGAGCGAGGAGCCGAGGTCGCGGTCGGTGATCGCGACCGAGACGCCGATGCTGGTGAAGATGCTCAGGCGATCGTGGACGAACCACTCGGGGCGGAAGCCGACCTCGAGGGTGTAGAAGCGCGCGGTCGCGGCGTCGAAGCCCTCGGGGTTGTTGCGGAAGCCCGTGATGCCGAAGCCCATGGGGAAGGTGAGGTTCACCGCGTCGTGGACCCGCGCGGTCGGCAACACGCGCAACGCGAAGGCCCAGTCGACCTCGTTTCGCCGCGGCCCGTCGCCGATGCCGGTCACGAACGACGTGCCGATCAGCGCCTGCAAACCGATCGTCGGCGTGACGTAATACGCGACCGAGATCCCGGGCGGCGAGAGGTTGAAGAGCGTCACCCCCCCGCCGAGCGGCGCGCTCCAGCCGAGCGCTTGGTCGATGCCGAGGGCGAGGCGTCCGGAGACGTCCTTGGCCTCGGCGGCTGGCGCGCTCGCCAGCACCGCGAGCCCACAAAGCAGCCCAAAGAGTCGTGTTCGCATGGGACCTCCCGGACCGACCCTAGGCAGTCGAGGGAGGGGGACCAAATTTTTGGCGAACCGGTGGTGCGAGAGGGGGGGCGAGCGTTGGTCACGCCGCCCCTGGTGTCGGGGCCCGAGTTTGGTAACGTCTGGGCGTGGCAGAGCCAACGGGCAGCGAGGGGCACGCGCCCAGCGAACGTCGGCCGCATGCGCCGTGGATCGGCGCGGCGGTCCGAGCCGGGAAGCGTTACCACTACGGTCGCAAGAGCGCTTGGCGGCACAACGCGCTGAACCTCGGCTGCCTGGCGGGGCTCTTCGCGCTCGTCGCCGGGTTGATCGTCGCGGGCACCCGCTGGCATCCGGCGCTCTACCTGCCCATCGCCGCGTTCGCTTTTGGCTGGGTCTACTTCAGCTTCTTCGTGCTCGTCGTGCACGAGGCCTCGCACGACATGTTCGTGCTGATGAAGGATCGCCACCGCCAGCGGCGCGTGAACCGAGCCTTCGGCTGGGTCTTCGCGGCGCTCTTCGCCACGCACTACGTCAAGCATTGGGAGCAGGGGCACCGCGAGCACCACGTGCGGCCGCTCGAGCCCGCCGACCCCCAGCAGCACAACCTGCTGACGGGGCGCGCCCTGCTCACGCGCGCGCTCTGCAACCTCTTCGTGCCGGGCTACCTCTTCCTCGAGCGCACGATCTTCCGGACGCGCCGCGCTGGCGGGAAGTCGTCGAGCACCAAGGGCGTGCTGCTCACCTTCGTCGCGATCTGGGCGACGATCCTCACGATCACCGCCCTCGCCTTCGGCTGGGCCGTGCCGACCGCCCTCTTCCTCGGCGTGCACGTGGTCACGGTGCTCAACCACGTGAAGGGCTCGCTCGAGCACGGCGGGCCGATCGGGCGCGAGGCCGATCCCTTCTTGCGCTCGCGGACCACCCTCTTCCCGCTCCGGTGGCTGGTGATGCCCTTCAACATCACGCTGCACTTCGAGCATCACCTGAACTTCCAGGTGCCCTGGTACGACCTCGTCCGCTTCCACCGCGACCTCGAGGCGATCGTGCCCCGCGACGTCTGGGTCGACGTGATCAACCACGCCCCGATGGCTCAGCTCGCCGGCAACCTGGGCGGGGTGCGCGCCGCACACGAGGCGGCCGCGCTCCCAGCCGCCGCGGAGTGAGCGCTCGGCGCGGGAGCTCGACCGCTGCGCGCGACGTGTTTCGCGACGCGTGACCTCCCCTTGCAGCAGGTGTGGGAGAAGACGGCTGAGTTCTACATACCCGACGGGACGGGCGCCGCCGCCGGACGACGCTGATGGAGATCTATGACTCTGGGGTCTGGGCGACGGCGCGGCCCGAGCGTGCTCCGTGGCGTTCGACGAGCTCTTCGATCGACGAGGGCCGCGCCCGACGGCGCCGGAGCGCTTGGGTCGCGGCGTAGATCGCGACGGCCAGGAAGGCCGTCGAGATCACCGCGAGGCCGACCGAGATGGGACGCAGGGAGCTCCACGTGTAGGCGGCGCCGACGGCCCCGAGCCCCGTGAAGACGAAGCCCGCGATCGCGAGGCCCCCGAAGAGCGCCCGCTCCCTGCCCGGGGGCAGGCCCGAGATGCGCTCGACGCGCTCGACGTTGTCGAGCGGGGTGTAGGCCGAGAGGAGCAAGGTCGGGGCGATCTGCTGCTCGCGAGGCCGCCAGTCCGAGGAGATCTCCGCGGGCATGTTCGGCGTCCAATGCACCCCGAGGGTGCCCTGCTCGAGCGTGACCCCGCGACCCGGCCAGTCTCGCCAAGCGGTGTTCGACCTCGGCGCCAGCCGAACCTCGGGGACGATGAGCTGCTGGTCGGGCGAGAGCAGCGCGGTGCGCGCGGAGAAGCGCGTGACCAGATGGAGAGTGTGCTCGCCCGTGAAGTCACCGCTGATGGTCGCCTCGTAGCCGCTGCGGATGACCGGGATGCCGAGGACGCGAGAGACCTCGGCGGGTGGTTCGGTGGTGACGCGAGGCTCGCGCGTGTCGAGGTCGGCGTCCAACACGGTCCGCCGCTCGAACTCGCCGCGCATGGCGCGCGAGAGCGAGGGGGTCGTCGCCTCCGTCACCTGGACCCGGACTCGGGAGGGATCGCGGACGGTGACGGCGAGGTCGTGGTACCCGCAGCCCATGGTGACGAGGGCGACGAGGGTGAGGGCGGTGTGGACGAGGAGCGACGTGGTGCGCGGCATGACGAGCGCTATCATGGTGCGAAGGTGGGACGCATCGAATCCGGGTGAAGAATTATTGCGGCTCGGCGTCGCCCACGTCGGGGACTCGGGCTGCGGCGCCGACGCGTCGGGGGCCGCGCGAAGGTCGGTGGGGGTGAGACCCGCGACTCCGGTCGAGCCTCGGGCAGGGGTTGGCTGCGCGAAGGTCGGTGGGGGTGAGACCCGCGACTCCGGTCGAGCCTCGGTCGGGCAGGGCTTGGGCCGCGGCGCCGACGTCGGGGCTTACGATTCTTCACCCGGCACTCGTGGAACGCTCGTGCCCCCATGATATCGGAGGAGGTATGGGGATCCGGCACGTTTCATGGGGGTTGCTCGCGGTGATGGCGGGCTGCGGGTTGAACGAGAGCGAGCCCTTCGAGGTGATCTCCCTCGACGAGCCGCCGCCGCCGATCGTCGGAGGTTCTCTCGCGCTCACCGCCGATGGTCGGTTGGCCGTCGCTGGCGACGCGGATCGCGACCTCGTCTTTGCGCTGGAGCTCGAGTCGGGCGTCGTCACGCGACGCCTCGCCCTCGAGCGTGGTGACGAGCCTGGCCGCCTCGTCGAGGATTTCGACGGTCGGATGCACGTCGTGCTGCGGGGCGGCGGCGCGGTGCTCTCGTTCGACCCACGCGCGTCGGACGACGCGCCGCAGCGCGTCCGGGTCTGCGACGCGCCGCGCGGGCTCGACGTCGATCTCGAGCACGTCTACGTGGCCTGCGCGAGCGGCGAGGTGCTCCGCGCGGCGCGAGCCCCTGCGCTCGACTTCGCGCCATGGCAGAAGCTGCGCGCCGGCCTGATGGATCTCGTCGTCAGCGAGGGCCGCGTCTACGTCTCGCACGGCCGGTCGGCGTCGGTCTTCGTCCTCTCGTCGGAGGGCGAGATCGAGCGGGAGCTCCGCGCGCCGAGCGCGGGCGCCGGCGTCGTGTACGCGCCGACCACCGCGATCCGCATGCGACGCGGCGCTGGGGGCGTCTGGCTGCTCCACCAGCGCGCGCGGGTAGGCCTCGAGCCGCAGCCGACGACCGCGTACGCGGGGAATTTCCGCGGCGAGTGCGGCGAGTCGTCGGTGGCGACCGTCATCGCGCGGGTGGAGCCCGAGCGCATCCACCTCGGCGCGGCGGTCGTCGATGGGCAGCCGAGCGCCGACTTCGACACGCACGATGGGCGGCGCTTCGCGGTCGTCAGCCCGAGCGCGATCGGCGGCGGGAGAGCGCAGCGCACGCAGCGCGTGCAGACCCTCGAGCAGGACCGGTGCTGGCGTCCGGTCGAGCAGCGCGAGAGCGATGGGCAGCCCGTCGCGGTCGCCGTGACGCGCGACGGCCAGGTGGTGACCTTCTCCCGCGAGCCCGCGGCGTTCGAGATCGACGGTCGGGAGGTTCGGCTCGACGAGCCTTCTCGGCGAGACACGGGTCACGACCTCTTCCACGTCGCGCGCTCGGGCGTGAGCTGCGCGAGCTGTCACTTCGACGGCGCGGAGGACGGGCACACGTGGAGCTTCGTGGGCCCCGCGCGTCGGACCCGAGCGCTCCGTGGCGGCTTCGCGGAGGGGACGCGATTTCATGCCGATGGAGACGTGCCGTCGCTGCACGAGGTGCTGCGCCGCCAGTTCCCGACCGAAGCGGAGATCTACCTGGACGACGAGCGCGTCGACGCGGTCGCGGGGTGGCTCTCGGCGCTGCCCGTGCGGCGCACGTCAGGCGAGCTCGACGTCGCGCACGGGGCGGAGATCTTCGAGCGGCTCGCGTGCGGGAGCTGCCACGAAGGCGCCGCCGGCTCGAACGGTCAGCTCGTGACGCTCGGCGACGTGCGGCGCACGGTGCCGCGGCTCGTCGAGCTCGAGGATCGCGATCCCTTCCTCGCCGACGGGCGCGCCTCGACGCTCGACGACGTCTTCGACGTCGCGGTCGACGACGGGCACGGGCGGGTGCGCGAGCTCGCGCGTCGAGACCGCGAGGCGTTGCTCGCGTTCCTGCGAGCGCGATGACTCGACCGCGGGGGCTCCGACGATGGGCGCGCCTCGTCGCGCTCGCCGCCGTGATCGGCGCAGCGAGCCCGCGCGCCTCGATGGCCCAGACGGGGGAGACGAGCGAGATCGGCGGCGATGACGCCACACCGCCGCTCGGCGCTCCGACGAGGGACTCCACCGGCGAGCGCGATCCGGCAGCGTCTCTGGGTTCGACGGAGGCCTCCGCGGAGGGGAGCGCTCCGACGGCGGCCTCCTCCCCGGAGCACGATCCCGCGGCTTCTCTGGGTTCGACCGTGGCCTCCGCGGAGGGGAGCAGCGCGGGCGATCCGGCGGCGCCTCTCGGCTCGACGGGGCCCACCGAGGGCGCCGAGGAGGAGGAGCTTCCCGTCATCCCGCCACCGCCCACGTCCGACGGCCCGGTGCCGGTCCCGCTTCCGCTCGCGCGCCCCGTCCCGCTCCCGCTCCCGACGGGCGCGGGCGGCGGAGCGCCGCGCTGGCGACCGCGCGCGCAGCTCTCGCTGCGAGGCGCCGCGCTGCGGAACGTCGAGGGAGAGGGCGGGCTCGTCATGGGTCTCCTCTCCGCGCGGGTCTGGTTCGGAGACGTCGAGAGCGCGCTGCAGTGGACGGTGGAGGTGGAGGTCGGCCCTCTCTGGGCCGCGCCGCGCGAGGGCATCGGCCAATCCACCTTTGGACTCCGGCTTGGCCTCGAGATCGGCGACGAGAGCAGGCTCGGCCTCGAGCTCTATGCTCGGCGCACGGGGCGCGCGTTCAGCCCGACGGAGGTCGGTAGCCATCACATCGTGGGCCTCGCGACCTCGCTGCAGCTCGAGCGCGGGGGCATGCGCGTGCAGATCGGTCTCGGACCGACGAGCCATTTCGGCTTCGGCTTCGTCGCCGCGCTCACCTCCCGCCTGGCCCTCGTGTTCGAGACCGAGACGTTGTTCGGGATCGCCCCGATCGCGATCAACGCTTCGCGCACGGAGCTCGGTGTGCGCGCGCAGCTCACGTCACCGGACAGCCCGAAGCTGAAGGTCTCGGTCGACCTCGGCGTCTCGCGCGGCCGCGTCGCGTTCTACCCGCACTGTGAGCTCGTCGCGTGCCCCGAGGAGCTCCGGAGCGCCGCGGGCTTCGGGGGGTTCGTCGGGCTCGTGATCGAGCGCCAGCGCCACACGCGCAGCGCGACGCCTCGGTCGCTGGCGCGCGTCGTCGAGCGCGAAGCGTGGTGAGAAGGCCGCTTGTCGAGTGCGCCGCGAGTCGAGTGCGCCGAGTGCGCCGCGAGTCGAGCGCGCCGCGAGTCGAGAGCGCCGCGAGTCGAGAGCCGCGAGTCGAGAGCCGCGAGTCGAGAGCCGCGAGTCGAGAGCCGCGGGCGCCACGTGTCGAGAGACGAGCTCACGAGGTCGCAGGGTCGAGAGGCCAGCAGCGCAGGAGGGGTGGCCCGTGATCAGCGCGCGGCGCGGAGGGCGGGGTCGTGCGTGCGCCACTCGGAGAGGCGCGCGCCGGGGTGGCGGTCTTCGCGCGCCGCGCGGTCGCGGACGCGACGGAGGCTGGTCGCGCCGTCCGTGACGACCGGCACGTGGCGAAAGGAGATCGCGCCGTAGAACATCCGGTAGTGGAAGAAGTTCTTCTGCACGATGATGTCGGCCTGGCGCGGGTCGAGGTCGAGGTCGCGCCAGAAGCGCGGGTGGATGGGCAGCGGCGGGGACTCGCCGACCGCGAGGTGCACGGAGCCGACGTCGAGGCGGACGTAGCGCCCGAGCTCGCCGTCGACGCGCGCGGCGACGATCGCGCGGAGCGGCACCTCGGGCTGGTCGTAGCCGGGCGTGCCCCGCAGCACGAGCGTGTGCTCGCTGCCGAGCGGGAGATCCCAGGTGTGGGCGACGAGCGCGGGATCGTGCACCGGCACGTAGGCGCGCGGCGGGTCGTCTCGCCCGAGGAGCGCCTCGACGATGCGCGTGTTGCCGCCCGGCGCGCCCGCGCCGACGATGTCGTCGACGTCGACGAAGGTGACGGGGCCGAGCTTTCGCCAGGGCGTACGCGCCGCCTCTTCGAGCGCTTCGGGCACGGTGTGCATCTTCGGGAGCGCGCGGTCACGCTCGGCCCACGCGCGCTCGGCGAGCGCGTCGGCCAGCTCGGCCGCGAGCGCCGGGTCGTCGTCGGTGCAGACGTGTGCGGCCCAGCCGAGGTCGGGCGCGTTGGTGTAGGGGTGCACCATGAAGAGGCTGGCGCTGAGCACCCGCGGGTCGCGCTCGAGCGCGCGCATCCAGCCGAAGACGCCGCGCATGGGTGGGAGGAAGTCGATGGTCATGCCCCCGCCGAGCACGAGCGGGAGCTTGCGCCAGGCGTGGGTCGGACGGATCTCGGCGCGGAGCGCGCGGATGAGCCGGTTGCCGGCGCGCCAGCCGGTCGGCGCGAGGTCCCAGTGCGGGTTCGTTCGGTAGCCGACGAGCACGTCGAGGGGCTCGACGAGGCCGGCGGAGAGGTTCGCGTGGAGGTCGAAGCTCGCGGCGATCTTCACGTCGGGGCCGACGAGCGCGCGCACCCGGCGCAGGAGCGAGGCCTCGGGCGCCTCGTCCAGGCCGCGCACCTCCATGGAGCCGTGCAGCGCGAGGTAGACGCCGTCGAGCGGGCCGGCCGCTCGAAGGCGCGCGAGCTGGTCCTCGACGAGGCCCTCGAAGCAGTCGCGGTCGAGCGGCCCGCTCGGCACGGCCAGGTACGAAGCGAGGGGGACGGTCTCGACCTCGCCCGCTGCGCGGGCGGCCTGCGCGAAGCCCGTCAGCTCCGCGTGCGGCATGAAGCCCTCGAGCTCCTTGCCGCGGAGGGTGGTGGCACGCGCGAGCGCGTCGCCGGTGAGCGCGAAGGCGTTGTCGAAGGCGTCGCGCGTCGTGACGAGCGGCGAGAAGGTGTTCGCCTCGTGGAAGAGCCGACCGTAGGCGATGCGCAGCGGGCGGCCCCCGCGGCCGAGCGAGAGGCCGACGCGGTGGAGGCCCCGGCGCGGGCGCCAGGACGCGGGGGTCCCGTTCACGAGAAGAGCTCCCCGACGAAGAGGATGAGCAGCTTCTCGCGGACCTCCGGCGGGGCCGCGTCGAGCAGGCGGTGGATGGTCGCCGCGCGCGTCGGGAGCTGACCGTTCGTGATGCCGAGCGACGCCATGAGCGCGCCCGAGTCGAGGCCGGCGGGGGCGCCGTCGCCGAGCTGCGAGAGGAGCGCGAGCACCTGCGCGGGCGGCGCGGCGGGCGGCGGGAGGTCGGCGGCGCACGCGCGCAGGTCGGCGATGAAGGCGTCGACGCGGCCCGCGTTGCCCGGATCGATCGTGAAGTGGATGTGGGCGGGCGAGCGGCCGAAGGCGTAGGTCGGCTGCACGAGCCAGCCGCGCTCGGTCAGGCGGTCGGCGAGCTCGAAGACGTCTCCTTCGCTGGTCATCGCGAAGAGGTTCATGTCGGGCTTCGCGAGCAGGCGCAGGCCCGGGATCGTCTCGATCGCGGCGAGGAGGGTCTGCGTCGCGTCCCACATGCGCTTCGCGTTGGCGCGGTAGCCCACCTTGCCGAGGTGGCTCATCACGGCGAGCGACGCGGCCATCGCGGCGATCGACTTCGAGCCGAGCGTCGTCGAGTTCACGATCGAGTAGCCGCTCCATCGCGCGCACGCGTAGTACTGCGCGTCGCGCAGCTCGCGACGCCGCTGGATGAGCGCCGAGACGCCCTTGGGCGCGAAGCCGTATTTGTGCAGGTCCATCGAGAGGCTCGTCACGCCCTCGACCGCGAAGTCGAAGGGCGGCACGTCGAGCCCGACGTCGCGCAGGAAGGGGAGCACCCAGCCGCCGACGCAGGCGTCGACGTGCATGAGCACGCCGTGCTCCTGGGCGAGGGCCGCGAGCTCGGGGATCGGGTCGATGACGCCGTGCGCGTAGCTCGGCGCGGAGCCGACGACGAGGACCACGTCGTCGTCCATCTTGGCGCGGGCGTCGGCGGGGATGGCGCGGAACGTCTCGTCGACGTCGACCACGACGACCTCGACGCCGAGGTACGCAGCGGCCTTGTGAAAGCAAGCGTGCGCGGTCTCGGGGAGGAGCATCTTCGGCTTCGTGATGCCCTTGGCGCGGCGCATGAAGTCGCGGGCGGACTTCACGGCGAGCATCACGCTCTCGGTGCCGCCCGCGGTGGCGGTGCCGCACGCGCCCTCCGGCGCCTGGACGAGCTCGAGGCACGCGCTCACGACCTGGTTCTCGATGAGCCGCGCCGAGGGGTAGACCGTCGGGTCGAGGCCGTTGACCCCCATGAAGGCCCCGAAGGTCTCGCGCGAGAGCGCCCGCAGCTCCTCGCCCGCGTCATAGACGAACGCGAAGGCGCGCCCGTCGCTCGGGAGATCGCGGGAGCGGTGGTCGGCGAGAGCGGCGACGATCTCGTCGCGTGAGAGGCCTTGCTCGGGGAGGGTCATCGGAGGGCTCCTTGGGGGTCGTTGAGGGGTTCGGCGGGTCGGGGCGGGGCAGGTTCGGTCGGTCGCAGGCTCGGCGCGAGCTTGAGCGGGGCGAGCACGCGCTCCCAGAGGAGCGCATGAATCGGGGCGAGGTCGATGCCTTCGGTCACTCGTTGGAACATGAGGCCGTCGACGATCGCGCGGACGAGCTGGACGAGGGCCTCGGGGTCGCAGGGCGCGACGACGCCCGCCTCGATGCCGGCGCGGATGCGCGCGGCGTTGGCGCGGCGCTGGGCCTCGAAGACGCGGGCTGCGCCCTCGACCATCGCGTTCATCTGGGCGCCGCCGGTCGCGGCGAGCGCCTGGGTGAGGAAGAGGATGCGCGCCTCGCGCCCGTGGTGGAACTCGTGGACGGCGCGGACCTGCGCGTAGAGGCGGTCGATCGGGTGGTCGACGGACTCGATGCGCTCGAGGACGAAGCGCGCCTGCTCGACCATGAGCTCCTCGAGCGCCGTCTGGACGATCTGGGCCTTGGTGGGGAAGTGGTAGAGCAGCGTCGGGCGCTTGAGGCCGAGCGCCTCGGCGAGGCGGCTCATGGGCACGTCGAGGCCCTCGCGTTGCATCAGCGCGACCGCCTCGTGGGCGAGGGCGCGTCGTTTCTCGTGCTCGGGAGGTCTACCCATGACTGACGAAGTGTCAGATAACATTTGCTGACGCATCGTCAATAAACTTTCTGCGAGGGGGCGGCTTGCGCCGGTCGTTCAATCACTTCATCATTCATTCAAGTGATGACCGAAGCGCCCCACTGCCAACACGACGCCCCGCTCGCTCACGAGCCGCTCTCGGCGGACGTCTTGGAGCGGGCGGCTGCGATCTTCCGCGCCGCGGGCGACCCAGGCCGGCTGCGCATCCTGCACTGCCTCCTCTGCGGCGAGCATTGCGTCTCGGACCTCGCCGCCGAGTCCGACGAGGGCCTGAGCACGATCTCGCAGCGGCTGAAGGTGCTGCGGGCGGAGCGGCTCGTGAGCCGACGACGCGAGGGCAAGCACATCTACTACGCGCTCGCCGACGACCACGTCGCCGAGCTCGTGCGCAGCGCGCTGGATCATGCGCGCCACGATCACTGACCCACTCGAAACGAGGAGCGAGCCATGACCCATCACCACCACGACCACGACCATGACCACGGCCCCGGCTGTGGGCACACCGCCATCCAGCACGGCGATCACGTCGACTATCTCCACGACGGCCACCTGCATCACCCCGCGGGCGACGGCGTCGAGGAGCACGCGCTGGAGGTGAGCGCGGACAACCCCGCGGGCTGTCAGCCGCACTCCTGTGGCGCGCACGCCACGGACCACGTGCATGGGCCCGGCTGCGGCCACGAGGCGGTCCCGCATGGGGATCACGTCGACTACCTCGTCGACGGGCACCTCCACCACCCGCATGGGGATCATTGCGACGACCACGGGCCGGTGGAACTGCGCTGAAGTAGTCCCCTGCCCCTGCCCGTGCCCCTGCCCGAACGGGAGAGCCGCTGCGTCACCCCACGCGGTCGCCCCACGGCCAGGGGTGCGAGGGCGCGACTTGGGAAGCAGCGCGGTCCACACGATACCGTCGGGCCCCGTGAGTCAGCTCGAGCCCCGCGGAAGGTGCGCACAAGCACGCCGCGGCGGGGCCGCGTAGCAGGCAGGGACAGGGGCAAGGGCGGGGGCACGGGCCGGATGTGGCCTTTTGACTCGGCACGGGACGTGCACGTTTCCAGACGCATGGAAACGAGACCCTCGAAAGTCCGCTCCTTCGCAGCGCAAGGCATGCATCCCGTGCAAGCCATGCGTGCGACGCGGCCCTACCTCCCAGGGCTGCTCGCGAGCGCGGAGGAGCTGATCCGAGCGCTACAATGGGAGCTGGAGGAGCTCTGGCGAGAGCGCGACCTCACGCCAGAGGAGGCCCAGGCCAAGTTCCACGTCCACATCCGCCGCCGCCGAGGCTGGCCACGCCCGGACGTTCACCACGAGGTAGTCGTGGGCATCGGCTCGCTCGAGTGGACCTTCGCCGATTTGGACTTGGATCGCGCGATCTTGGGCGCCTACCAGCTCGCGTTCGACTACGTCTCGCCCATCCGCAACCGGCGCGCGGGCTGAGCGCTGCGGCAGCGAAGACGCATCGCGCGCGCCGTGCGTCCCCTGGCCCAACGGTCGGGCCCAACGGTCGGGCCCAACGGTTCGGGCCCAACGGTTCGGGCCCAACGGCTCGGGCCCAACGGGCCGAAGCAGCGAGCCCCGGCTCCTGACAACGACACCAACGGCGAGCCGCGGGGAACGACGACGAGCCCTCCCAGAGCTCGTGGGCCCGCCGACCTGGCACTTCGCGTTCAACCGCTACCGCCACCCATCCGCCTCATCGCCGCGCCGAAGCGCCGACCTCCGCAGTCGCCAGTGTCAACGAACTGGTTACACCTCGAGGCGCGCCGCTGCCCTCGTCGCCGCGAGCGCACGGGTCGTGAGCCCCCGTCGCGCGTGATCATTCGCCTCGCGTGTGGCGGACTGACGCCGCTCCTCGGGTCCACGCTCGCGCGCGGTGCGCGACGAGCGATCGCTCGACCGTGGCGCTCCGTCCACTCCGCTTCATCCGCCTCGAAACGCGTCGAAACGCTCGCTGCGCGACACGCGGCGTTTGCGAGCTCGCGGAGCCAACGACGCACATCGCGGACGCCATGCGCGACGCGCAGCGCGACGCTTGCGAGAACGCAGAGCTCTCAGAGCACGTCGGAAGTTCGTGACCAGATGCAAAGAGGTGCCCGTCCAGCAAGGCGCGACGAGGGAGCGGGCTGTTGGCCCGTGACTGAGGAGCAACGCAGCCGGACGGGATGGCTCACGAACTTCCGGGGAGCTGTACTCAGGCCCGCGACTCGGCCCCGCCGAGGCGACGCGAGGTCTCGTTCTCGCCGAGCAAGGCGGTCTGCTCTTCGAGGCGCTCGTCGAGCACCCGCCGCCACCGCGCGGGCAGATCGCCGAGCTGCTGGCAGCGGGTGACGGCCTCCGGCTCGTCGAGGGCCGCGAGGTAGAGCACCAGCTCGACCCGCCGCGCGGGCTCGTTTGGATGCGCCTCGACGGCGACGCGCGCGAGGCCGACGGCCTCGCGGAGCGCTTCGCGCGACGCCTCGACGTCGCCCGCCCCGTGCGACGCCACGGCGAAGGCGTGGTGCATCGCGGCGACCTCGGGGAAGCGCTGCAGCGCGTCCCGCGCGGTCGCTTGCGCGGCCTCGAAGCGCCGGGCGCGCACCAGGACAACGACCTTGCGGTAGAGGGCCTCGCCGAGGGAAGCCTCGACCTCGATGAGCGCCTCGAGGTCGCGCAGCGCGTCGTCGAAGCGCTCGATGGCGACGTAGACCCGCGCGCGCTCGAGCCGAGAGGCGTGGTGCTCGGGGCTGGTCTCGAGGGCCTGGTGCAGATCCGCGAGCGCCTCCATCGGCCGGCCCTGGTCGAGCAGCACGCTCGCGCGTCCGGCGAGCAGGCTCGCGTCGGCGCTGCGCTGGATGGCCGCGTCGAAGCGCGCGAGCGCGTCGTCGAGGCGCCCGAGCCGCCGCAGGGTGTCGGCGAGGCCGGCGACGGCGCGGCGATGCTCGGGCTCGAGGTCGAGGACACGCTCGAAGTCGGCGAGGGCCCCCTCGAGCTCGCCGAGCTCGGCGCGCGCCTCGCCGCGGCCGAGGAGCGCGAGCGGCTCCGCGCCGTCGAGCTCGAGCGCGCGCTCGAAGTCGGCGATCGCGTCGGCGGGGTGGTCGAGGCTCGCGTGGCACTCGCCGCGGCGCACGTAGCCGAGCGGGTTCGGCTCGCTCTCGAGCGCCTTGTCGAGCGCGACGAGGGCCTCGCGGTGACGACCGAGGAGGCGGAGGGCGTTGGCGCGACCGTAGATGGCGTTCGTGTGCTTCGGCTCGTACCAGAGCGCCTTGTCGTAGTCGTCCAGCGCCTTCGCGGGCTGCTCGAGCGCGACCAGCGAGTCCGCTCGCATCCGGAGCAGGCGCGCGGACTTCGGCTGCTTCTGCAGCAGCCAGTCGAGGTCCGCGATGGCGTCCTCGTGCCGCTCGACCTTCTGGAGGCTGCGGGCGCGCCCCTCGCGCGCCCAAGGGTAGTCGGGCTGCAACGTGATGGCGCGGTCGAAGTCTTCGACCGCCTCCTCCTCGCGGCCGAGCATGTGGTAGGTCTCGCCACGCGACGCGAGCGCCCACGAGTAGTCGGGCTTCATCTCGATCGCCCGATCGAAGCCGGCGATCGCCTCGAGGAAGCGCTCCATCAGCCGGAGCGTGTCGGCGCGATGCGCGACGGCCCAGCTGTCGGTCGGGTCCCGCATCAGGAGCTTCTCGAAGTCCATCAGCGCTTGCTCGTAGCGACGCAGCTCGACGAGGGTCTCGGCCCGGCGGCCGAGCGCGAAGGGGTTGGTCGGATCGAGCGCGATGGAGCGGTCGAGATCCTCGATGGCCTTCTCGTAGCGGTGCATCTCGAAGAAGACCATGCCGCGGTTCGCGAGCGCCCAGGCGTAGCGGCCGTCGAGGTGGATCGCCTGGCTGAGGTCGGCCCACGCCTCGTCGAGCCGACCCGTCGAGCGATAGGCCGCGCCCCGGCTCGCCCACGCCCAAGCGTTGGCGGGGTCGAGCGCGATGGCGCGCGAGAGGTCGCTGGTGGCGCGCCCGAGGTCACCCTGCAGGCGGAGCAGCTCGCCTCGCTGGGCCAGCGCCCACGGGTAGTCGGGCTGCAGCTCGATCGCGCGGTCGTAGTCGGCGAGCGCCTCGTCGCGACGGTCGAGGATGGACTTGCTCTTGCCGCGCGAGGCGAGGACCCACGAGACGTCCTTCTCGAGCTCGAGCGAGCGGTCGAAGTCGGCGATGGCCTCCGGGTGGCTGCCCTTGAGGCGGAGGGCCTCGCCGCGCGTGGCGAGCACGGCCGCGCGCTCGGGCTCGAGCTGGTGGGCCTTCGTGAGGTCGGCGATGGCGTCGTCGTAGCGGGCCTCGTCGAGGAGGACCTCGCCGCGCCGGAAGAGCGCCCACGAGTAGCTGCCGTCGAGGGAGATGGCGGCGTCCAGGTCGACGAGCGCGAGCGGCCGATCGCCGAGGCGCGCGTGGGCGTCACCGCGGCTCGCGAGCGCGAAGGCGTAGCGTGGGTCGGCGGCGATGGCCTGGTTGAGGGTGGTCACGGCCTCGCGGTAGCGGCCGAGACGGCGGAGCGCCTCGCCCTTCTGCCCGAGCGCCTCGGTCTGACCGGGCTCGAGCTGCAGGACCCGGTCGAGGTCTGCGAGGGCCGCCTCGTTGCGGCCGTGCTGCATGTGCTCCTTCGCGCGGAGCAGGAGCTTGTCGGCGGTGTCGTCCAAGGGGCCTTCCTTCGAGCTGACGTCGCCCGGTTCTACCGCGTCCGCGCCCCAGGATCACGTCCCGAAGTCGAGGCGCTCGCCCGGGGGGTCGACCGTGACTACAGTACGTCCATGGGAGAACCCCGCCCCAAGAAGGCGCCCGCCCGGCGGCCCCGGTCGACGGGCGCCTCCACGACGCCCGCCCGCCGCGCGGCCTCCCGCGCCCCGCGGGTCGCCGAGACCCGCTCGACGACGGCCGCAGAGACCCGCTCGCCGCGCGAGACGCCGCCCACCGAGATCCGCTCGCCGCGCGAGGCGCCGCCCGCGAAGGGGACCGAGGACATCGTCCTCGTGCACGGCAAGACGGAGGACGGCGCGCTGAAGATCCTTCGCAAGAAGGGCGACGAGCTGAGCGCTGGTGAGCTCCGGCCGGTCGAGGAGGGCAAGCCGCTCCGCGGCAACCTCTTGCGGCTGCGGCCGCGCGAGGACCTGCCCTTCGTCGCCGACGTCGAGGAGGAGATCGACCTGTCGTCCGCGACCCCGATGACGAGCACGGGTCCTGCGAAGGTCGCGACGACCTCCTACCGCAAGGGCTGGGACGGCATCTGGGGCAAGCGCAAGCGCACCGACCCGACCCTGAACTGACGCGGCGCGCGGGACGCATCCTCCGTGTGACGGGATGTCGGAATGCGGGATGCGCCTCGCACCTCGCGCGTCGCGAACGCCCCTGACGGACGGCCTCACTGCGGCGTCGGACCGGGTCAGTC
This sequence comes from Myxococcales bacterium, assembly GCA_019637115.1. GTDB lineage: Bacteria > Myxococcota_A > Polyangia > Polyangiales > Houyiibacteriaceae > JACKEH01. The sequence continues at coordinate 26,725 of JAHBWH010000019.1, forward strand.
CCGGAAGTTCGTGTAGCTGAGCGGCAGCCCGAAATCCTCGCCCCTCAAGAAGGCGATGCACTCCTGCAGGTCGTCCTTCTTCTTGCCGGTGACCCGCAGCGAGTCGCCCTGGATCGCGGCCTGGACCTTCAGCTTCGAGTCCTTGATCGACTTGACGATCTCCTTGGCCTTGTCGGTCTCGATGCCCTCGCGCAGCTTGATCAGCTGACGGTAGGTCGAGCCGCCCGCGGGCTGGATCTTCTGCGGGTCGAGGCTCTTCAAGCTGACCTTCCGCTTGATCATCTTCTGCTCGAGCACGTCGCGGGCGCCGTCGATGCGCCCCTCGCTGCTCGAGCGCAGGACGATCCCGTCGTCGGTCAGCTCGACCGTGCTCCCGGTCCCCTTGAAGTCGAAGCGCTGGGAGAGCTCGCGGCTCGTCTGGTCGATCGCGTTGACCACCTCCTGGCGGTCGAGCTTGCACACCACGTCGAAAGAGGGCATCGACGCGAAGGTACCCCGACTGCTCGGAAGTTCAACGCGCTCCTCGATGCCAGCGACGTCGCCTGCGTGGTGACGCCGCGAGGCGAGCAAAACGTGGCCGGTCAGACACGAAGGCGCCGCTTCCGAGCCGCGGCCGAGGACGTCTCCTCGCTCGTTCGGCGGGACGGATCGTGGGCATTTTTCGGCACGATCGGGTCCTCGTGGCCGAGCGCTCGCGGTGGCCCGCTCCTTGAGAGGTCGAGCGGCATGACCCGCCTCGCCCTCCTGACCCTCGCGCTCCTCTGCGTCTCGAGCACCGCGTCCGCCACCACCGAGCCGTCGCCGCGCGCGCCGGAGGCGGGGGAGGTGCGCGACGAGCTCGGCGCCGTGGTCGCTTCGGCCTCGACGCGTTTCCGGACGCGAGGGCGCCATCGAGACCGCGCCGTGAACGTCGAGCTGGCAGCGAAACTCCTGGACGGGGCCACCCTCGCCCCGCACGAGGTGCTGAGCTTCAACGAGCGGGTCGGGGAGCGGAGCGCCGCGCGTGGCTTCCGGTTGGCCCCCGAGCTCGCCAACGGAGAGCTGCGGCGCGGCCTCGGGGGAGGCGTCTGCCAGGTGTCGAGCACCCTTCACGTCGCCGCGCTCCGGGCGGGGCTCGAGATCGTCGAGCACCGGACGCACAGCGTCCCCGCGCCCTACGTGGACCCCGGCCTCGACGCGACGGTGTCGTGGGGACGCATCGACTATCGGGTGCGTAACCCGCACGACTTCCCGGTGCGCGTGCGTGCCGACTCCACGGGTGGCGTGCTCCGCGTCCGGATCGAGGGTGCGACGGAGCTCCGGTACGAGGTCCACACCGAGATGGTGCGAGAGCTCCCACCCCCCGCGCTCGACGAGGCCGGCGACCCATCCACGCAGGGACGACCCGGCCTCGTCATCCGGGTCGTCCGCGTGAGCCCGGAGGGGCGGCGCGAGGTGATGCTCCGCCGATACGCACCTCGCGCCGCGTGACGTCGCTGCTGCGGATCGCGACCAGGCTTGCACACGAGGTGCGAGGTCGCTGCGCTCGAAGCGCGAGCCCCGCCGCTCGATCGACGCCGATCGGCGGGATCTCGAGGTGGCCCGGGACGTGCTTGGGAGGTGCGTGGTGGCGCGCGGAGGTGGTCCTCGTGCGCGTCTCGAGGGCTCGTGGCCCGCGAGAGAAGAGGAGCCGGCGCAGAGCCGGCGAAGAGGCCCGGCGTAGGGGCCGACACATCGAGGCCTGCGGGCCGTGACGAGGATGGGGGGACGATGAGCAGCTGGCAGTTCGGATACATCGACCGGAGCGGAGAGCTCGTGGTGCCGCGCACGCTGCGCATGGCGCAGCGCTTCGAGGACGGCTTCGCGGCCGCGGCGCCCTTCGACCGCGACCAGTTCGGCATCCTCGGCCCGACGGGCGCGTGCCTCGTCGAGCCGGTGCTCGACTACCTCGGCGCGCGCTCGAACGGCGCGCTGGCCGTCAACGTCGGCGGCCAGTGGGGCGACGGCCGCGTGAACGGGGGGCGCTGGGGCGTGGTCACGGCAGAGGGCCTCGTCATCGCCCCGCGATGGGAGGACCTCGGGGCGCTGGGCGACGGCTTGATGCCGTTCATGGAGGCGGGTCGCTGGGGCTACGCAAACCTCCGCGGCGAGATCGTGATCCCGCCGAGCTTCGAGTGGGCAGGCCAGTTCGTGGATGGGCACGCGCCCGTCGCGGTCGGCGGCCGTGACCGCTACCTCCGACCGGACGGCAGCTTCGCGATGGAGGCCTCATTCGAGCGGGCCTCGAGCTGGTCGAGCGGCCGGGGCCGCGTGAAGGTCGAGGGGCAGTGGCGCCTCGTGGACGGACAGGGCGAGGAGCTCTCGGAGGGCTTCGACGAGATCTGGCCGGTCGTCGACGGCATGGCGCAGGTGCGACGCGGGGATCGCGTCTCGTTCATCGGCGTCGACGGGCGCCTGCTCACGCCCGAGTGGTTCGACGACGCCCGCGTCTGGGCGGACGGTCTCGCGCCCGTGCGGCGCGGGAACGACTGGTTCTTCCTGCGCGCGACCGGCGAGCTCCTGGGCCCTTATGCGGTGGCGATGACGCCCAACGAGGGGCTCGCGCGGTTCGTACCACGGGATGGTGAGGTCGGGTTCCTCGACGCCAACGGCGCCGTGGCGATCGCGCCGACCTTCGAGACGGCGCAGGGCTTCACGGAGGGGCTCGCGCCGGTGAAGCGCGAGGGGAAGTGGACGTGGGTCGACCGCGAGGGACGCGAGATCGCGCCGCCTCGCTTCGACCACGCGGGCGTGTTTGGGCGCGATGGGCTCGCCGTCGTGCGCGTCGGTACACGCTTTGGCCTGGTCGATAGGGAGGGCCGCGAGGTCGTCGCGCCGCGCTTCGACGCGCTCGACAACATGAGCGGCGGCCTCGCCCGCGCGCAGCAGGCCGACTGGCCCTCGGGGCCGCGCACGCCGCCCGCGGCTTGGGTCACGACGCCCGCCGAAGGGCTCGCGTTTCGGGGCTTCGACGACGTCGGCGCCTCCGATCACGTCCGCGCGATCCTCTGCTTCGAGCCGACCGCCGACGAGCAGACGCTCGCGCGCGCCTCGCGCATCTACAACCTCTGGAAGACCGCGATGGAGGCGCGCGCGGACGGCGCCAACGTGATCGTGGGCGAGACCTGGCTCGTCAGCTACGCGCTGGCGTTGCGCCTGACGAACATCCCCGATCCGATCCCAGCGCTGCACGCGCTCGTCGCGGAGCTCGTGGCGATCGGTCTCCCGATCAAGGAGGCCGTCTTCGGGGCGTTCCGCGACGATCCCTCGCACCCGCGCGAGTGGAACATGCTCTCCAAGGTCATCCCCGCCGTGCCCCATCCGGACGACCCGCGCGGGAGCTGGTGGTTTTCGACCTGGGACGAGTATTGGGACGCCGTCTGGAGTGGGGATCGGCCGCCCGCGAGCGAGTCGTTGCAGCACCTGCGCGCGGGGCGCTGGAACCCTCGGACGCGGACTCACGTCTTCGACGAGCGCATCTTCTCGCTGCACCACCCGACGGTGCGGATCGCCTACGGCGTCTACCAGGACCAGGGCATGTTCGCCCCGCCCGCCACCATCGACACCGGGCGCCGGGACGCCGTGCAGGCCGCGCTGGACGCGGCGCTCGCCTCCACCTTCGATCGCTCGCGCATCTGGGTCTTCCCGGGCAACCAGCAGTGGCGGCCGCCCTTCGTGATGGACCGCGACTGGAAACACGCGATCGAGGTGATCGAGTGCCGTGGCCGCCGCGGCTACTACTTCGCGTTGGACGCCGCGCCCTTGCTCCACGACGTCGGCCCGGAGGCGTTCCGCTACCGCGAGCCCGAGCTCATGGGCGCGCTGGCGCGGGTGATCGAGCAGACCGGCCTCGCCCCCGTGATCCTCTGGCAGCGCTTCGGCGACCCGCTGAACCTGCCCTCGATGGCTGGCGCGGCGCACCCGATGAACCCGTCCTTCTATTTGATCGAGCTCTGGGAGCCCTGAGGCGCCCCTCGTAACCGCTTCTTGGTCCGGGGAGGCAGGGAGCGGCTCGAGGGGCGGGCTCGCAACCCGGCCCGAGAAGCGGCTCCGCTTCGACTTCCGCTGCGGACGTCTCCCCGTCGTGGGTGGGCCTCCGGCGGGGTCGTGGGTGGGCCTCGCGCGTGAGTGGGCCTCGCGGCGGGTCGTGCTGCGGGGCCCACGAGCGAAGCCGGACCTCGGTGCTCAATCCAGCGGCAACACCCACACCGCGGCGCCCTCGTGGAGGCCGAGGCGCTCGGCGACCTCCGGGTCGATCGTGACCCGATCGTCCTCGGGCGCGAAGGGCGCCGCGATCGCGCGGAACCACGGCGAGGACTCGTGCTCGGTCGCGAAGAGCGCGCGGCGCGTGCTGGTCGGCGCGCCGAGCGCGGCCGTGGCGACGTAGGCCCGCTGCACGAGGCTGACCTCGGCGGTCGGCGCCGTGAAGTGCGGCCCGCCGTCGAAGGGGTCGATCCGCTGCACGTAGCGGAAGCCGATCCGGCGCAGCATCTTCTCGACCCCCTTGGTCTGCGGGCCGACCTCGCCGATGACCCCCTGCGCCTCGTCCGAGAGGAGCGAGGCGTAGATGTCCCCCTCGGGGAAGAGGCCGCGGATGAACTCCTTGTTGCGCTTCGAGAGCTTGTCCGCGTCGCGATACGTCATGTCCGTGAAGCGACGGCCGACCGCCTCCCAGAGGTGGGAGGTGCCGTCGGGCTCGAGCGGCGGGAGCAGCTCCGCGAGGAGCTCGTCGCGGAAGAGCGAGCGGCGCATCGCGATGAAGAGGAAGCGGACGTAGCTGATCTGCAGACCGAGCTTGTCGGCGACGCGGCGATACGCCGGGTTCATGACGAGACCGCCGATCTCGGTGGGACCGTCGTACGAGTAGCCGATCGAGAGCACGCGGTGGACGAAGTGCTTGTCGAGGGATTGGCTGTAGCGCTCTTCGGTGCGTACCTGGAAGTAGATGTAGGGGGCGTCGCGTCGCCCGAGCTGCGCGACGATGAGCGACGTGCCGATCGCGCGGTCTTCTTCGAGGTCGCGGAGCACGAAGCGGTACTCGCGCTTGGCGGGCTCGATGAGGCCGGCGAAGCTCCGCTCCGAGCGCTCGATGATCGGGGCGATCTCGGCGGGGTCGTGGGGGAGGTTGACCGAGTCGAGGAAGCTCGCGAGCTCGGCGAGGTCTTCGGCGTCGTCGGGGCTCACGGCCCGGATCTCGTAACGAGGCGTCACGTCTCGCTCCTCGGTGCCACGTCTCGCTCTTCGGTGCGCGCGCTCGCGGGCGCGATGGGCGTCGTGCTCCGCGGTGGCGCGAACGAGATCGCGGCGCGACTCGTCGCGAGCAGGCTCCACATGGCGGTCATTGAGGCACCATCGACCTCAGAGGACGTCCGGCTCTCGAGCAGGGTCATCGCGTACGTCCTCGCCTCGGCCTCAGAGGACTTCTGGCTGTCGGGCAGGATCATCGCGTCGATCCTCGCCGAGGCCTCAGAGGAAGCTGCACGCGAGCGCTCCAGACGAGGCGACTTCTGGCCGTCGGGGAGGGTCATCGCGTAGTCCTCGCCTCGGCCTCAGAGGACTGCTGGCTGTCGGGCAGGGTCATCGGTCCTCGCCTCGGCCTCAGAAGGACTTCCGGCTGTCGAGCAGGATGGTGACAGGGCCCGCGACCCGCGCGTCGACGGCCATGGTGGTGCGGAAGCGGCCCGTCGCGACCTTCAAGCCTCGCGCGCGGAGCTTCTCGACGACCTCGAGGTAGAGGCGCTCGGCTTCGGCGGGCTCGGCGGCCTGCGTGAACGAGGGGCGCCGGCCGCGGCGCACGTCGCCGAAGAGGGTGAACTGCGAGACCACGAGCACGCCTCCGCCGACCTCGGCGACGCCGCGGTCCATCTTGCCCTCGTCGCCCTCGAAGACCCGCAGACCGGCGATCTTCGACGCGCAATAGTCGACGTCGGCGGCGCCGTCGCCACGCTCCGCGCCGAGGTAGACGAGCAGGCCCGGCCCGATGGCGCCGACGACCTCCCCCCCGACCTCGACCGACGCTCTCGCCACCCGTTGCACGACGGCGCGCATGGCGGTGTCGTATCAGCGGCCCGTGGCCAGGTTCAACCGCCTTCTTCGCGGCGCGTGCGGGGGGCGGATGGAAGTACCCATGAACCAGCGCGCGGGTCCGCGGTGCCACCTCGTGCGGGCCAGCTCGTGCGAGCCACCTCGTGCGGGCCACCTCGTGCAAGCCACCTCGTGCGAGCCACCTCGTGCGAGCCACCTCGTGCGAGCCACCTCGTGCGGGCCACCTCGTGCGGGCCACCTCGTGCGGCGCGACGTCGGCTATCGCGGCCCGAGCCGCGCCAGGAGGGCGGCGTGGACCTCATCGACCTGCGCCCGCGTCTGCTCGAGGGAGCCGTCGTTGTCGATGACGTAGTCCGCGACCTCGACCTTCTTCGCGAGCGGGAGCTGGGACGCGATCCGCGCGCGCGCGTCAGCCTCGGAGGTGCCGTCGCGCGCGACGAGGCGCGCGAGCTGGGTCGCCTCGTCGACCCGGACGACGACGAGGGCGGCGAAGGCCTTGGTGAGCCCGTTCTCGACGATGAGCGCGGCCTCGTAGAGGGCATAGGGCGCCGGGTGATCGGCGAGCGCGCGGAGGCGCTCGGCGCCCGCCTGCGCGATGCGGGGGTGCGTGATGGCGTTCAGCTTTCGCCGCGCCTCCGGATCGGCGAAGACGAGGGCGCCGACCCGCTTGCGGTCGAGGGTGCCGTCTGGGAGCAGGACGTCTTCGCCGAACGCCGCCACGATCTCGGCGAGGCCGGGGCTGCCCTTGGCGACCACCTCCCGCGCGAGCGCGTCGGCGTCGACGACCGGGATCCCCTTGTCGGCGAAGAGCGCCGCGACCGTGCTCTTCCCGCACGCGATGCCGCCCGTGAGGCCCACCGTGGGTTTCATGGGTCCCGCCCTACCCCTCGCCCGGGGGTCGGGCAACGTCACGCCCTTCATGGCCGCCCGCTCACGTGGGGCTCCGTCGCGCGGGGGGCTCCGGCAACGTTACACCCATCTTGGCCGCCCCTCGCTCGGAGCTCGGGGAGCGTCACACCCATCCCACCCCACGTGGCGCGAGGGCGACGTCACACGAGGTCCGTCGAGGTCACACATCGTCCTGCAAAAATTCGCCATCACTGTTGGTTCATGTGGTGAATCTCACTCGCGTCGGTGAGAATGCCCCCATGTCAGGATCCTCCCTTCGGCGCTTCTTCGTCTTCTTGGTCTTCATCGTACCCATCGGGTGTGGCGGGGACGATGACACGTCCGGGATGGAGGACGGTGGGGGCCTCGAGGACGGCGGTGGCGCCGACACGGGGCGGGACGGCGGGCCGCTGCCGGACGTTGGGGCTCCCGACGCGCCCGTCGTCTGCGGAGACGGCGTGCTCGGCGAAGGCGAGGCGTGCGACGACGGCAACACCGACGACGGCGACGGCTGCGCCGCGGACTGCTCGCGGGTGGAGGACGACTTCGTCTGCGTGCGGCCCGGTGAGGATTGCGTGCGAGTGGTGACCTGCGGCAATGGGCGGATCGAGGGGTCCGAGACCTGCGACGATCGGAACACGACCCCTGGGGACGGGTGCGACGAGCGCTGCCAGATCGAGCCGGGGTGGGTGTGCCCCGTCGTGGGTGCGGCGTGCCGGGCGGCCGCGTGCGGAGACGGCGTCGTCGCGGGCTTCGAGGCGTGCGACGACGGCGGCGTCTGCAATGGCGGCGGCGAGACGCGCTGCACGTCGAACGCGATGTGTGTCGCCGCGGACGACGGAGACACGTGCGCGCCCCGGGCCGGAGACGGCTGCAGCGCGACCTGCCAGCTCGAGCCTGGCTTCGTGTGTCGCGTCCCCGGCGAGCCGTGCGAGACGACGACCTGTGGAGACGGAATCACCGAGGGCACCGAGGAGTGCGACGACGGGAACCTGTTCATCGGGGACGGCTGCACGCCCTTCTGCACGCGTGAGCCGGACTGCACCGATGGTGTCTGCGTCGCGGTCTGTGGCGACGGTGTCGTCTTCGCCCCCGAGACGTGCGACGACGGGAACACGCGCTCGGGGGATGGCTGCTCGTCCACGTGCCAGGTCGAGACCGGGTTCGAGTGCGAAGAGGTCCCGCTGCCGGATCCTCCGACGGTGGCGATGCCCGTCGTCATCCGCGACTTCATCGCGGCCTGCCAGGACGGCAACTCCGCCGTGACGACCCGACCGTCCGAGGGCGCGCCAGGCGCCGCGCCGCCCTACGGGCACCCGGACTTCCAATGCTACAACGGCGCCGAGACCGGCATGGTCCAGACGGAGCTCGTGGCGGGTCGCCCCGTCCGCTCCGCGACGGCGAGCCGGATCTCGAGCGCCGAGAGCTTCGACCTCTGGTACCGCTCGGACGACGACTACAACCGCACGGCGGCACAGCAGATGACCCTCTCGCGCATCGGCGAGGGGACGTACCGCTTCGACTCGGAGAGCTTCTATCCGCTCTCGAGCCCGCTCGATGGCTCGGCCCCGACGGGGTTCCCCACCGAGGGGCTCGAGTCGCTGCTCTCGGATGGCGGCGGCGGGGGCAACCAGAACTTCTTCTTCACGAGCGAGGTGCGGTTCTGGTTCGAGTACGGCGGGACGGAGACGCTCGCCTTCTCGGGTGACGACGACGTGTGGGTGTTCATCAACGGACGGCTCGCCGTCGACATCGGCGGTGTGCACGGGCGCCTCGACGGCTCGATCACGCTGAGCCAGTGCGCGAGCGCCGACCCGACGGAGAACGCGCCGGGGTGCCGCGCGCCGCTCGATCTGCGGATCGGCGGCATCTACGAGGCCGTCGTTTTCCAGGCGGAGCGGCACACGACGCGCTCGCAATATCGGCTGACGCTCGCGAACTTCGTGCGCGCGCCCTCGCAGTGCCGCTCGATGTGTGGGGATGGCGTCGTCGCCGCCGACGAGGCTTGCGACGACGGCGCGGCGAACGGCGCCGAGTACGACGGCTGCACCGACGACTGCCGGCTCACGCCCTATTGCGGCGACGGCATCGTGCAGGAGGAGTTCGGCGAGACCTGCGACGATGGGCTCAACCTGGGCGCGCGCCCCGAGGACTGCGCGCCGGGATGCCAGTCGGTCGGCGCGCGCTGCGGGGACGGCGTCGTCCAGATCGAGGCGGGCGAGGAGTGCGACGACGGCAACACGGTCAGCGGCGACGGCTGCAGCGAGGATTGCCGCCTCGAGCTCATCTGACGCGGCCGACTCGCTCCTGACGACGCGCGAGCGCATCACGAGCCGCCCCGCGATGTGGTGCCGCCTCGAGCTTGCCCGATGGACCTTCTCCGGCCGGGCATCCTCGTCGCGGAAGAGCCCCCGAGCGCGACGCCGCTGGCTTCACGAGCCTGGGCGCGAGCGGCGCAATTAGTGAGGCCCGCGCAGGGTGATGCGCGGGCCTCGGGGTGCGGGATGCGACGGCCGGGTTGGGGTGAGATCCGGCCGTGGGCTCAGGGTCGGCGGCTACTGGCGATAGCAGTGCCGCTCGGTGCTGCCGGGCTGGCAGGCGTAGCCGGAGGGGCAGGTGAGGAACTCGGGGGTGCGACCCTCGATGCAGCGCACGAACTGCGCGCCGCCCTGCCGGCAGGTGTACTCGGGGAAGCCGTTCCACGGACCGCAGGTGCTGCGCGAGGTGTTGCTGGCGCAGTCGCCCTGGTAGAGGCGGAAGCCCCAGGCGCACGGCTCGAGCGCCTCGTTGTACGCGCCGGTGCGGATGCCGCGACCCGTGGCCTCGCACCAACCGCAGCCGAAGAGCCCCGTGGCCTCCTCGCAGGTGCGGCGGTCGCAGGGGTTGGTGCTGGGCGGCGGCGGGGGCGGCGGTTGGTAGGTGCCGGCGTCCGGGCTCGACGGGGGCGGGGGCGGCGGCTCGGCGGAGCCCTGGCCGAACGAGTCGCCCCAGCCACGCGCGGTGCTCTCGAGCTGCGCGTAGAGGCGCGGGACGCTGCCGAAGATGTCGACGCCGCTCTGGAGGTAGTAGCCGCTGTTGATGCGGATCACGTCGCCGCTCGCGCCGAGGGTCGGGCCGCCGCTGTCGCCGGGGCAGAGGTTGGTCGTCGTGCGGCCCCACGACGAGTTGATCTTCTGCTTGGCCCAGGTGCTCCGCGTGCCGCGCGCTTGGCAGCCGTAGCCATAGATGGCGATCGACGCGCCGTTGCTCGGGTTCGCGCGGGCGAGGCGGGCGGGCGTGGCCACCGCCGCCGGGACGGGGGAGGCGAGCCGGATCAGGGCGATGTCGTCGGGGCCGACGGCGCGGCCGTAGCTGACGAAGCGCTCGATCGTGTAGCGCTGCGCGTTGCTGGCGGAGCGGCGGATCTCGAAGGTGCCGTAGTTGCCGGGGGTCGTCCGGGTGGCGTAGTTGAGGCAGTGCGCGGCCGTGATGACGAGCCGCGGCCCGACGAGGGTGGCGGTGCAGCCGCTGATGGAGCCGACCTCGGGGCGCTCGTAGGTGTAGACGCCGCCGATCAGCTCGTCGGTCGTGCCCTCGATCGGCTCACGGCTGCCGAGCTCGACGGGCGCGCAACCGAGCGCGAGCAAGAGCCCCACCCGAAGACAAAGACTGCCCCTGACGCGCGTCGCGCGCCCTTGATCCGTCACCCGCATGTTCACACCTCCCGACGCGCCGAGGCGCATCAGCCATCCACTTGCTGACCCCCTAGTGCATGCCGGCGCCGAGAAGCGATCACTGGTTCATGATCTTTTTTTCGGAGGCAGGACGAGGACGGTTCGCGGGGGTTGGAGACACGAACGCGCGCGGCCGTGCGGCGCGCGCGCGTCGTTCGTCGCCGCGGGCGCTGGCGCCCGCGGTCCGTCTCAGCTCGCGGGGCGGCGGAACTTGAGCGTCATGCGATCGCTCTCGCCGATCGCGACGAAGCGCGCGTTGTCGCCCTCGCCGCGGAGCGACGGGGGGAGCGACCAGACGCCGTCCGGGTGATCGTGCGTGTCGTTCGGGTTGGCGTTGATGTCGGAGCGCTCGACGAGCTCGAAGCCTACCGCGGTCGCGGCCTCGATGACGGCCGCCTCGGTCACGTAGCCGGAGGCGATGTCGAGGTCCGAGCCCTCGGGCGCGCGGTGCTGGACGACGCCGAAGATGCCGCCCGGTCGGAGCACGCGGAACGCCGCCTCGTAGACCTGGCGCTCGACGCCGTTGCGGACCCAGCCGTGGGTGTTGCGGAAGGTGAGGACGACGTCGGCGCTCTCGGGCTCACCGAGCTCGATCGCCTCGGGCGGCGCGAGGCGACCCTGTCGCACGTGGCCGTAGAGGTGCGGCGCCTCGGCCGCCATGGCGCGAAAGCGGTCGCCGTACTGGCCGTCGGGGAGACCGACCGTCAGCGAGCCCGACTCGCGGAGGAGCGGGGCGAGGAGCTTGGTGTACCAGCCGCCGCCGGGGGCGAGCTCGACGACGTCCTTGCCGGGCGCGACCTCGAAGAACGCGAGCGTCTCGGCCGGGTGACGCCAGACGTCGCGGGCGCGCTCCTCCTCGGTGCGGTGCGGGCCGGCCATGGCGGCCGCGAGGTCGCCGCTCGGGACGTCGACGGCCTGGGCGTCGGCGGGGGCCTCGGTGGGGGTGGTGGTCGCGGCGGGCGTGGCGCCGCCACAAGCGAGCAAGAGCAGAAAAGCGGTGTGTCGCATGCCAGGGGGCATGGAGCGCCGGGTGACGACCGTCAAGCGATGGAAAGGTGCGTTCACGCCTCGATCGCGAAGACCAGCTCGCGCGCGCTCTTCACGCCGCGGCTGAGGAGCGAGGTCGAGACGAGCTCCTCGTGTTGACCGAGGAGCGTCAAGCGACACCCTTCGTAGAGCGCGCGCACCTCGGCCTCGGGAACCGAGAAGGGCGGCGAGTCGGGGGGCGCGTCGTGGACGAAGGTGACGAGCAGCGTGCGCGCCCCAGGCGCGAGCAGCCCGCGCTGGTGCGCGACGTAGCGCGGCCGCTGCGCAGGGGGCATCGCGACGAGCGCGGCGCGGTCGAAGCAGGCGTCGAAGTGACCGAGCACGTCGGCGCCGAGCGCGAAGTAGTCGCCGACGACGATCTCGATCGAGCCTCCACGGTAGCGGATGACGCCGTCCTCCTCGACACGCTCGGCGGTGAGGCCGTGCTCCTCGAAGAGCTCGCGCGCGGCGTCCTCGACCAGCTCGACGCCCACCACGGCCGGGGCGTGGGGCCTCGCGGCGATCCAAGCGAGGTCGAGCGACTTGCCGCAGAGCGGCACGAAGACCCGCCGCGCGCGGTCGAAGAGCGCCGCGTGCGCGACGAGGTGGGCGTTCGGTGCGTCTTGATGCCAGCCGATGCGGCCTTCGGCCCAGCGCGTGCGCCAGAAGTCGGGATCCATCGTCGCGGGATATCGCGGCCGCCGCGCCATCGCCAGTCCCGGCCCCGCTGCGGCTGGCTCACCGTCCGGGTCAGTCGCGTCCGGGCTTCTCCATCCGCACACCGAGCGCCTCGGCCTTCGCGGCCTCCTTGCGGCGCTTGGCCTCGAAGAGGCGCTGGCCGCGCTCGGTGACCTGGCCGACCGGGGGCGCGCCGGGCTCGCGAAGCTCGGGGGGCGGCATCTCCCCGTGCGTTGTACGTAGGGCGGCGCGCTCCTTCGCGCGAGCGCGCGTCTCCTCGATGCGTACGTCGAAGTCTCGCTGCCACGCGACGAGCGACGGGTACCGCTCGCGGTAGCTCGGGTCGCTCGGATCGTCGAGGATCGCGCGGACGACGCGATCACGGTCGATGAAGACGGGCGCGAGCTCCGCGGGATCGTAGCCGGCCCCGCGGTCGAAGAGGCCGCCGCAGATCATGCGCAGCGAGCAGGCGTCGCAGGCGTCCGCGTAGACGTGCTCCCAATCCGTCTGCCGTACGGTCTGCTTGGCGTCGAGGAAGTGGACGATGCGCTCCTCGCCCTTGACGATCTTCCGCGTCTCGGTGCTCGCCCACGGGAAGTCGCTCATGTAGCAGAGCGGCACCTTCTCCACGCGGAAGGTGCGGCCGCTCTTGTGCAGGAAACGCATGGCGCGCGCGAGCGAGAGCTCGAAGTCGGCGAGGCGCGGCGTGAACTGGTCCTGGTTGACCTCGGCGCGGCCCATCGAGGGGTCGAGGTTGTTCCAGACGAAGTGGCGGATGTGGGGATGGCGCGCGACGAGCGTCTTCACGTTCTCGTCGAGGTGGTCCGCGTTCAGGCGGTTGATCACGCAGTTGACGTTCGCCTCGATGCCGAAGCGGCCCGCGTTCTCGAGCGCGGCGTGCGCGCGATCGAGCGTGCCCTCGGTGCCACGCAGCCGGGCCTCGACGTCGGCTCGGACCGAGTAGATGGAGACGTGCACGAGCTGCAGCCCGGCGTCCGCCATCGCGCGGGCGAAGCCGGCGTCGGCGAGCCGGTGGCCGTTGGTGATCATCCGGACGTGCAGGCCCTGCGCGCGGGCGTAGGCGCAGATCTCGGGGAGCTCGGGGTGCAGTGAGGGCTCGCCGCCCGTGAGGATCACGCCGAAATAGCCGCGGGCGACGAAGTCGTCGACGAGCACCTTCATCGACGCGAAGTCGTGCGTATAGGGTGTCGTCGGGTTGGAGCAGAACCCGCAGAAGTGGTTGCAGTGGCGGACGACCTGGATGTAGCCGATGTTGGCCAAGCCGCCGAAGGGTAGCGCATCCGCGCTCGAAGCGGCCGAGCGCGCCGCCCGTCCCTCGCCGTCTGGATCGACTGCCTCAGCAATCACCGCAGGGGTCAGGGGGTGAACGCTTACGCGCTGTCTGCACAAATGTGGACTTCCGTAGCCCCGTATGCGCAGGTCCTAGGCCCGAACGGGTCGTACAGGACCGCCCATTCCGATAGCCAACTCGATGCCAAGGATGATCTCATGAAAGATCGATTGATGGTTTGTCTCATGACGTTGTCGCTCGGGGCTGCGTACCTGATCGGCTGCGCGACCGCACGCTACGACTCGCCGACCGCTTCCGCGCAGCCAGCTCCCCCCGGCGTCCAGCAATGGGAGTACTCCTGTACCGATGGCTACAACGCCCAGACAATCATGGAGCGGGCGAATGCTCTGGGGCGTGCCGGTTGGGAGATGGTCGCTGGGGTCGGGAGCGAGCGGGTTCGGGGGCTCTGGTGCTTCAAGCGGCCGTTGTAACTGACCATCACGCGACTTTCGCGGCTCTAGAAGCAGGCCATGCTCGTGCAGCCCTGCGGCGGTCCGCAGCACGTCTGGCCGGCCCCGCACACCGACTGCGGGATGCCGCAGCTCCCGCCCGAGCACACGAGCTGGAAGCAATCGCCGGATTCGGGGAGCTGACAGACCACGCCGTTGGTATTGCGCACGCAGGTCACGTCGTCGCGGTCGACGCGGGGCACGCCCGTGCAGGCCCCCGCCCGACACAGCTGGTCCGTACACGTCCGCGTGCGCGTGCCCATGTTCGAGCACGTCCCGCGGAAGTCGCAGAGCCCGAAGGGGCCGCAGGTCGGGTCCCCACATACGACGTTCTCGGTCGTGCGGTTGCACGGCTCCGACTCGACGTCGTCCGTGGGGACGCAGGCGTTGTCCTCGCAACGGAAGTTGCGGACGGTGCGGGTGCGCGTGCCGGTCTGGCTGCAGGTCGTCCCGTAGGCGCACGCGCCCCAGCCCCCGGCGGAGGAGGGCGGGCAGTCCGCGTTCGTCAGGCAGCCGAGGCATCGCCCCGTCGCTTCGTCGCAGACCGTCCCGCCCCCGCACGGGTTGCCCGCGTGCTCGGAGCAGGTGCCTTCTCGGCAGGTGTCGAAGCCGTTGCAGAAGAGGCCGTCGTTGCACGGGCCCTCGCGGGGCTCCTGCCGACAGCCGGCGATCCGATCGCAGACACCCACCATGCACGGGCCGGCGTCGTCACAGAGGGCGTCGTCGGGGACGTGCTCGCAACCAACCTCCGGATCGCAGCGATCTCGCGTGCAGGGGTTGCCGTCGTCGCAGCTCGAGGCCGTGCAGAGCGGCCCGGCGTCACCGGAGGCCCCGTCGACGCGAGCGTCGGCGGGGACGTCCGCGTCCGTAACCCCAGCGTCCTCGATGCCTGCGTCCGCGCCGATCGAGGGTGGCGTCCCGGTCCACGGCGGGAGCGAGCTCCGTCGCCGTGACTCGCAGCCCTCGTCGCCGCAGGTCTCTTCACCCTCGCAGACGACCTCGACGCAGTCGGCGAGCAAGAAGAGCGGGAGCACCCGCGTCTCGTCGCGGACGAGCGTGACGATCGCGCTCCTTCGCACGATCTCGCGTCCGGCCAGCCGGCCCACCGCCTCGACCTCGACCGGCCCGAGCGCCGCCACCGGCACGAGGCTGGCGGTCATCGGGAGCGTCTCGCGGCTCGCGAGATCGAGTCGTCGGATCTCCTGACCTCCGCTCGGCCCGCGCACCACGAGCTCCACCGAGTCGATCTCGGTGGGCACGTGGAGATCCGTGTCGACGGAGACGATGAGCTGCGTGACGGGGCTGACCCCGCAGCCGCAGATGACGACGAGCATCCACGACGGCGCCTTCGACCACATGAGACGGAGGATCACCCCCGAATGGGGTCCGCGCAATCCCAGGCGTTCGCACCTGCGACGACGAGCGCCGCCCCAGCTGGCAGACATCGTTCAGGCGCGCGGCACGATGGCCTGGCTGGCGCGCGTCGATCACGGGGGCGGCGCGACGGGGTGGTTGGCGCGCGTCGTCGTTCAGGCGCGCGGCGCGAGGGGGTGGCTGGCGCGTCGTTCAGGCGCGCGGCGCGATGGACGGCTGGCGCGTCGATCAGGCGCGCGGCGCGACGGAGTGGCCGCCGCGCTTGACGCGCCAGAGGGCGTCGAGGAACCAACCCCTCGAGTCCTCGAAGCGCCCCGCGACCTCGAAGCCGGTGTCGTGCGCGAGCGCCTCGACGTCGCTCCGGAGGTATTTGTAGCTGTACTCGGTGTGCACGGGCTCCCACGCGTCGAAGGCGAAGCGTTGCTCGAGCGCCTCGACCTCGACGACCTGCGGCTCGAGGCTGACGAGGTAGCTCTCCATCGCGCCGCTGAAGACGTTGTAGGTCCCGTAGTGACGCCACCGGTCGAGGTCGAAGCTCGCGCCGAGCTCGCGGTTGATGCGCCGGAGCAGCCCGAGGTTGAACGCGCTCGTGACGCCCTCGCGGTCGTTGTAGGCCGCGAGCAAGACCTCGATGTCCTTCTTGAGGTCGAAGCCGAGGAGCGCGTAGTCGCCCTCCCCGAGCGAGCTCCAGAGCCGCAGCAGGAAGGACCGCGACTGCACGCGGTTGAAGTTCCCGATGTTCGAGCCGAGGAAGAGCACGAGGTTGCGCCGGTCGCGCTGCTCGCGCCCGAGGTGGTGCACGCCCTCCGTGTATTCGCAGACGAGGCCCTCGATCGCGACGTCCGGCATCTGCGCGCGGACCCGCGCGACCAGCTCCTTCATCGCGCCCTCGGAGATGTCGATCGGGACGAAGGTGAAGTCGGCCCCCGCCCGGCGCAGCGCGTCGAGCACGATCATCGTCTTCTTCCCGTCGCCCGCGCCGAGGTCGACGAGGTTGATGGGGCCTCCGCCGAGGAGCGGCGCGACGATCTCGTCGGCGTAGCGCTCGAGCACCTCGGTCTCGCAGCGCGTCGGGTAGTACTCGTCGAGCGACATGATGCGCGAGAAGTGCTGGCTGCCCTCGTCGTCGTAGATGTACTTCGACGGAAGGCGCTTGGGCTTCTCGGAGAGGCCGACGAGCACGTCGTAGGCGAAGTCGCGCCGCGGGTCGTGCAGCGCCTCGAGGGTGGCCGGCCCGAGGACCGTGTATCCGCTGCCCGTCATCTCGACCTCCTCCGGCGACGATACCACCCGCGCGATCGGAGATCGCCACGCCAAACCTCAGTCGCGCGCGAGCGCGGGCGGGATCGGCAGCGCGTCCCCGAGCGCCGCCTTCACGAGGCCGAGGCCCCCGAGCGCGACGCCGGCCGCGAGCACGCCGCCCATCGCGGCGCCCGCGATCCCGTGGAGTCCGACGTCAGCGCCGGTGAGAAAGAGACCGCGGATCGGCGTGCGCGCCGAGAGCCAGGGCAGGCGGAAGCGCGCCGGGGTGGCGGGGAGGCCGTAGATGGCGCCGCGATCGTGACCGGTGAAGCCCTCGACGGTGATCGGGGTCGAGAGCTCTCGGTACGCGACGAGCTCGCGGAAGCCGGGGGCGTGCGCCTCGACGCGCTCGAGCATGCGCTCGGCGAGGCGCTCCTTCAGCGCCTCGTAGTCGGCGCCGCGGCGACGCCAGCTGGCCTGTCGCCACGCGGCGACGCTCGCGTAGTCGAGCGGCATGATGATCTCGGCCGTCGGCGCCTCGGCCCGAGGGTTCCGCGCCGCGGGGAAGCTCAGGTAGCAGACGCCGCGTCGACCTCGGAGGGGCTCGATGGGGGCGTCGTGATCGTAGTCGTCGAAGAGCCACACGTTGCCCCCGGAGAGGCCGACCTCGCTCGCGGGGCGGCGCAGGCCGAGGTAGAGCGTCGCGACGGAGCACGGCGGCGGCATCGCCGCGAGGTCCTCGCGGATGGTGCTCGGCACGAGCTCGGGGGGCAGGAGCTCGCCGTAGGTCTTCGCGGCGCCGGCGTTCGAGAGCACACGCTTGGCCGTGATCGTGACGGTGCGCGCGCGCCGTCCGCTCCCTTCCTCCGCGACGACGCCGATGGCGCGCCCGTCCTCGACGAGGATTTCGCGTACCCGCACGTTGGTGCGCAGCTCGCCGCCCGCCCGCTCGATGACGGGCGCGATCGCGTCGGCGATCGCGCCACCGCCGCCGACGGGGTACCAGCCGCCGTGGTCGTAATGGCCGCTCACGGCGGCTTGTACGCCGAAGGCGCTCTCCGCCGGAGGGACGCCGTAGTCGCCCCACTGCGAGACGAGCACGGCGGCGAGGCGTGGATCGCGGATCGTGTCCGCGAGCACCTCGCGCGTGGTCCGCAGCGCGTGGCGCACGAGCGGGAGGGCCGCGCGGCCGGCGAGGCGCCCGACGTGCTTGGCGGCGATGAGCGCGCCGAGCTCGCTCGCGGCGCGCCGCCGCAGCGCGAAGAAGCGCGCGAGCCCCTCGCGCTCGGCGGGGAAACGGTCGGCGAGCGCGGCCTGGAAGACGTCGACGTCGTCGGGCACGTCGACGATCAGATCTGGGTACACGAAGCGGTCGAAGGGGGCGGGGAGTCGCTCCCACGCGAGGCGCCCCTCGGTGAGGGACTCGTAGAGCTTGCGGGTGCCACCCTCGGCGTGGAGGTCGCCCACGTAGTGCAGGCCGACGTCCCACTCGTACTTCCGTCCCTCGCCCGCGGGCCGGTGGAAGGCGTGCGTGAAGCCGCCGAGGCGCCAATGACGCTCGAGCACGAGCACCTTCGAGCCCCCGAGCTTCGCGAGCAGCGCCGCGCTCGCGAGCCCGCCCATCCCCGAGCCGATGACGATCGCGTCGTAGTCCGCCATGCCGCGCACGATCGCATGGCGACGTCGCCCGAGCCATGCCCCCACGCAAGCGCCGGAGCGCCGTGAAGAGCGGTGGCGTCGGGCGCGGCGCAGCGCCTGGGGTCGGACGCGAACAGCGCGATCCGGATCACCGCGACGGGGAAGCGAGACGGCCCCGAGGGGGCGCGCAAACCATGCGCCGACGGGGGCGCGCAGCCATGGCTTCGGCACGCCCTGGCACGCGAAAGGGCCCGCCCGCAGGCGTCTGCGGATGGCCCACGGCTTGCACCGACTCGGCGTGGGTTTGCGTTGCTTTCACGTGTGTGTGGGGGGGGGGCCGGGGGGACGCGCTTCGTCCTCGCCGGGCCCGAGTCCCCGCCGATGGGTGATCACATGACTTCGACTCGATCGCGGTTCGAGGGCGCTCGCGCCTCCTCTCCCGTGGCCTCCCTGGAGGCGTCCGACACAACGCCGAGGGTGGGCGCGCGCTCCTGGGTCGGCGCCTGGGCCGGCGCGCGTCGACGCGCGCTCGTCGGTTGGGCCGCGCTGCTCGCGCTCGGGGCGTGCGTCGACGCCGAGCGCGACCCTCGCTACGACACCACCGACTTCGAGTCGGCGGGCTTCGCGGGGAGCGGCGGGAGCCCACCGGCGGCGGACGCGGGCGCTGGTCGCCCCGACGAAGACGGCGCCGACCGCGTGGTGGAGGAGGCGGACCTCTACCGCGTGATCGGGGATCGGCTCTACGTCCTCAACTCGTACCGCGGGCTCTTCGTCTTCGACGTCAGCGATCCCGACGCGCCGCGCGAGCTCGGCCGCATGCCCCTCGTCGGTCAGCCGGTCGAGATGTACGTCCGCGGCGGCCGCGCCTACGTGATCATGAGCGACTACTTCACGTACTGGTACCTCGACGACGCCTTCGCCGAGGCGGGCCTCGCGCCCTACTTCGGCAGCCGCATCGTGGCGATCGACATGAGCGATCCCACCGCGCCCTTCGAGATCGGCGACGTGCTCCTCGACGGCTACGTCGCCGACACGCGGCTCGTGGGAGACGTCCTCTACGCGGTCGCCAACCGCTACGCCTGGTGGGGCCACTACGGCGTCCGCGAGACCGAGACGCGCGACCTCACGGCGCTCACGTCGATCGACGTCGGCGACCCGACCCGGATCCGTCAGGTCCAGCAGCTCACCTTCGAGGGCAACGGCTGGCACGTCCACGCGACGCCCGACGCCTTCATCATCGCGGGCAGCGCAGACGCGGGGGGCTGGGGATGGCGCGGCGACACGGAGGTCCGCTACGTCGACATCTCCGACCCCGCGGGCGCGATGGCGGCTCGTGGCGCGGTCGCGTTCCCGGGCTCGATGCGCGACGACACCTCGTTGCACGTGCACGACGACGAGATCCGCGTGCTCCTCCGAGAGCACGACGGCCTCACGACGCGGCTGCGGATCCTCGATGGCGCCGATCCCGACGCGCTGCCCGTGCTCGGCGAGATGACCTACGAGTACCCGGGCCAGGTCTTCGGCACGACCTTCACCGCGGACCGCCTCTACATGATCCACTACGAGGTGATCGACCCGCTCGAGATCGTCGATCTCCGCGACCCGACCGATCCGCACATCACCGCCATCCTCGAGATGCCGGGCTGGGTGGAGCGCATCGCGGTCGACCGCGACGAGCGGCTCATCGGCCTCGGCGTCGACGACTCCGAGGGCACGCGGCGCACCTCGCTGACGCTCTTCGACGTCTCCGACCCGGGGGCCCCCGAGCTGTTGGCCCGCGAGAACGTCGAGGCGACGTGGTCCTGGTCCGTGGCGACGTGGGAGCGCAAGGCGTGGACGGTCGACTGGGAGGAGGGCCTCGTGCTCTTCCCTTGGTCCGGCTGGGAGGCCACCGAAGATCCCACCGACGGTCCCTGGGGTGGCCGCTACCATCACGCGCTCTCGATCGTCGAGATCGGCGACGCGGCGCTCACCACGCGCGGCGCGATCGAGGCCCCGGCGACGGTGGAGCGAGGGTTCCTCCACGAGGGGCGTGTCTATGCGCTCTCGCAATCCGCGCTGCAGGTCGTCGACATCCGAGATCGCGCGCGGCCGGCCGCGGGCGCCACGCTCGAGCTGGCGCGCAACATCGGGGACTACGTCCGCACGTCCCGGGCGGGCGTCGAGCTCGTGCAGCGTGGGCTCGACGGGTGGTACGGCGCCTCGCAGGGCGCGTCGCTCCGCCTCTCGCCGCTGGACACGCCCGACGGCGCCGAGGAGCTCGCGCGCGTGGAGCTCCCGCGTGGGACGGGCGCGCTCGTTCCGCTCGACGACGACCACGTCGCCGTCCTCGCGCTCGGACGACAATCGTACGACGCGCGCGGCGCGAGCCAGGGCGGGGTGACCGTGGTGAACGTGCGCGACCCAGGGGCGCCGCGGATCGTGGGTGACGTCGCGCTGCCCCCGACGCCGACCATGGTCTACGAGCCCGTCGGGCACGGCTGGATCTACGACTACACGAGCTGGCAGGCCGGCTACGGCGCGCCCTGGGGATCGTGGGGCGGCGTGGGCGAGCCGATGCTCGCGCTCGGCGGCGGTCGCTACGGCCTCGTCCGGACACGCAGCTGGCATTGCGGCGGCCTCGAGGCGTGCCGCTCGGTCGGCATCGACCCCACCAGCTCCGAGAGCTGGGGCGGCGAGCGCTGGTACTACGGCACGCGCTATCAGAACGAGCTGGTCGTCGTCGACCTGGCAGACCCCGGGCGCCCCGTCGTGCGCGGCCCCTTCTCGCTCGGCGAGGGCCTCATCGAGCGCCCCTACGTGGACGAGGGCGCGCTCGTGCTCTCGCATGCCTTGCCGTCGCGGGTCGACGAGGAAGGCCGGACCTGGGTGCGGTGGTTCTACGAGCGGTGGTCGCTCGACGGGCCGCGCCCCTCGCTCGAGGAGGTCGTGAACGTGCCGGGCGTGGTGCTCGACGTCCGCGGCCGAGAGCTCATCACCGTCGACCAACGCTGGGCTGACGGGTACTCGACGCAGCTCGCGCTGGCGGGGCTGGTCGTCGAGGACGGGCGCGCTCGGCTGCGCTCCGAGCTGACGCTGGGGGCGGGCTGGGTGTCGGGGCTCGTGGTGGATGGGAGCGTGGGCTACGTGGTCCGCGCGAGCGACCGCGGGGAGACGACGCTCGACACCCTCGATCTCGCCCGCGTCGACGCGCTGCGGGTCGGTCAGACGCTCCGGCTCGACACGTCGGGGTGGTGGAGCATCGCCGCGCTGACCGAGCACGCCGCCGTGCTCCGCGGCGGGTGGGGCAGCGGGCTCGCGCTCTTCGATCGCGCGCCCACCGGCCTCACGTTCCGGCGCCACGTCCGGACGCATGGCTGGAGCACGAGCCTCCGAGAGATGAACGACGTGCTCTGGCTGTCGAAGGGCCCGTGGGGCCTGCAGGCCGTGCCGCTGGAGTAGTGCACCCAAAGTGCGTTCCAGACACGGCCCTGGACGCGGGGCTCGCTCGCCGACCTCCGCGATTAGGCTTCACCTCCTTGGTCGCCGCGGCAAGCCACATCCAACGGCATCGTGACGGCACCGCAATGGTGTCGTCGGCCGGGTCTCAGGTGTCGAGGCTGATCCGTCGGGAATCCCCGACAAGCACCGTCGGGAGAGACTGACAGATCTTGGACGCAGCGCGTCAAGCCAGCGGAATTCGCAGGTATTTTCGATGCGAGGGCGCGGAATTATCTATCGGTCCGACTCTTGCAGAGTTGGGGCGACGTGCAGGTTCGCCTTCTACTCGTCCGATTCCTCCGTGTCTTCGTGACGAGTCTCCTCGTCGCGGCGGTGGGCTGCGGCGCCGACCCCGAAGAGGCGCTGCTCGGCTGCTGGTCGGAGACCGGCTGGACCTACGAACGCGCGGACGAGGGCACGGCGCCCAAGTCCCGCTGGAACGACGGCGTCCGCTTCCGTCAGTACCCCGACCGGCAGGTGGTGCGACACGAGGCGGAGCTCTGGGAGTTCCGCCCGCGTGGACAGCTCGCCATCGGCGACCTGGACGGGACGCTCGATCAGGCGCGCTGGCGGCTCAAGGGCCGTGGTCACGTGCTCACGATCCGGCACGCCGAGAACAGCTTCGAGGTCTACGACATCAAGGAGCTGAGCCCGCAGCGCCTCGTCCTGCACTTCGACATGGGCATGGAGGTGCGCGGGATCGCGCGCCTCGAGTTCTCGCGGACGAGCTGCAACGCGGCGATGCGCGCGGGGCGGCTGAAGCCGTCGGCGGAAGACCTCGCGCTCGCGGCCGAAGAAGCGCGCGCGGACGAACCGGGGAACGCGTCATGATGTTGCTCGAGCGCGCGGAGAAGCGAGAGCGTCACCACGACCTCTGGCTCGGCGGGTCGACGGCGGCGGTCGCGGGCTTCGTGAACGTCTGCAGCGTGATCGCGTTCTTCGCCTTCGCCTCGAACGTCACCGGCCACGTCGCGATCTTCGCCGAGGAGCTCGTGAAGGGGCACACGCACCAGATCGGCGTGGTGGGCGCGTGGCTCGGCGCGTTCATCGGCGGCGCGTTCGTCGCGAACCTCTGCGTGACCTTCATCGGCGACCGCAACCCACGCATCGGCCGCGCGATCCCGCTGGTGCTCGAGATCCTCGCGCTCGTGGGCGTGGGCTATTACGGCCATCAGTACTACGCGGAGACGCTGACCGAGACCGAGTACCTCGTGGGCATCTTGCTCTTCACGATGGGCCTGCAGAACAGCATGGTCGCCACCGTCTCGAACGGCATCGTGAAGACGACTCACCTCACGGGCTTGTCGACGGATCTCGGGATGGAGCTCTCGATGATGCTCCAGCAGCGCTATCGGCGAGACGACCGTCTGCGCTTCAAGCTGAAGCTCCACCTGCTCATCTTCGCGATGTACATCCTGGGCGGCGTGCTCGGCGGCGTGCTCTTCCTGCGCATCGACTTCCAGGCGTTCCACTTCGCCGCGCTCGGGCTCGCGTTCATCCTCGTCCACGATCTCGTGATCGCGCGGCTGACGGCGGCGGAGTCGCTCTTGCAGCGCGAGTCCGAGGTCCCGCGCTTCCGCAACTGACCTCGTCGTCCGTAGAAACACGTTCGCCTCGAACGCTCGGGTCGAGACGCGTCTGCGAGCGACGGGTCTCGCGTCTCCGCCCGGCGTCGCCCGTGCGGCGACCCCCGACGCTCCGGCGCATCAGCGCTCGTGTGTGCGCGCGGTGAACACCGTGCGTCCATCGTGTCGATCGCGATCGCTGCGCTCGGCCTCGACCTCGCCAATTCGCGAGCCGTCGCCAGCTCCGGCTTGACCACAAAGATGCATTCGAGTTGGAATGCGCTCATGGCCATTGGGGTGGAGCAGGGGCTGGCGCCGCGCGCGTCATCGTGGGGCGTCGTGCGGGCCGGGCAGATCGGTCGAAGACTCGGTTGGTTCGCGGCCATCTTTGCGCTCGGCTTCAGCTCCGTGGCGTCCGCCGAGACGCTCCGGCTGACCGTCGACAACGTCGTCGAAGAGGTGCTCGTCGACGGGGTGCCCTTCACGCTCGGGCCGAACTCTGGCAACTGGACGATCCCCGACGACTACCTGCTCGACCTCGCACCAGGGCGCCACGTCGTCGCGATCCGCGGCCGGGACGAGGGGGGCATCTCGGGCATGATGGCCGTCGTCTACGCCGATGACGGCGTGACGCCGATCGCCATCACCTCGCCGAGCAGCGTCCGCACCGTGCGTGTCGACCCCGGGGCCGGCTGGGGCGCGCTGGCGTTCGACGACTCGGCGTGGCCAGCCGCGGGTGCGTGCGCGAACCCAGGCCCTTGGGGCGGCAGCGTGACGTGGGGACGGAACGCGGGCGCCGACATGGTCTGGGGCCCCGAGCGCTGCGACGGCGACGAGGTGAACATCACGCGCTGGTTCCGCTTCGAGGTCGTCGTGCTCTGCGCCGACGCCGCCGACTGCCCGAGCGACGGGAACCCCTGCACGGCCGCGACGTGCGGAGCGGGCACCTGCGGCCAAGCGCCGCTCGGCTCGGGCGCCCTCTGTCCGGGAGGCGCCTGCGACGGCGCGGGCACCTGCGTCGAGTGTGTCGACGACAGCACCTGCGACGCGCCGCGATCGATCTGCGACGTCGGCATCAACACGTGCGTCGAGTGCCTCGGCGCCGAGGACTGCAACGACGGCAACGCCTGCACGACCGACACCTGCGCGCTCGGCGCGTGCGGCTTCCCGACCGCCCCGGCGGGGACGAGCTGTCCGGGCGGCGTCTGCCTCGGGAGCGCGCCGGCGTGCGTCGCGTGCCTCGGCGCTGGCGACTGCGGCGGCGCCACCCCCGTCTGCGACACCGGCACCAACACCTGCGTGGCGTGCCTCGGCGCTGGCGACTGCGGCGGCTCCACGCCCGTCTGCGACACCGGCACGAATACCTGCGTCGCGTGCCTCGGCGACGGCGACTGCAGCGGCACGACGTCGTTCTGCGACACCAGCGCGCGGACCTGCGTCGAGTGCCTCGACGCGAGCACCTGCGACGACGGCAACCCCTGCACCGTGGGCGCGTGCGACGTGGGGAGCTGCGCCCACGCCCCCGCGGCCTCGGGCGCGAGCTGCCTCGGCGGGGTCTGCGATGGCGGGGGCGCGTGCGTGGCGTGCGTCGGCGACGCGCAGTGTCCGGGCGCGCGCTGCGACGTCACCACGAACACGTGCGTCGCGTGCCTCGGCGCGGGGGATTGTGACGACGGCGACCCGTGCACCGTCGGCACGTGCGAGGCGGGGAGCTGCGCGCAGAGCCCCTCGGCCGCGGGCACCCCCTGCGCCGACGGCGTGTGCGCGGGGACGTCGGCCACGTGCGTGACCTGCGTGGGCGAGGCGCAGTGCGCGGCGCCCACGCCCTGGTGCGTCGCGAACGACTGCGTGGCCTGCCGCGACGCGGACGACTGCGACGACGGCAACGAGTGCACCGTCGACACGTGCGAGGCGGGCGCCTGCGGCGGCACGCCGCGCGAGGCCGGCGCGGCGTGCGGGCTCGGCGTCTGCACGCCAGCGGCGGTCTGCGCCCCGGTCGCCGTCGCGATCACCTCGCCGCCCGATGGGCTGCGAACCGCGATGACCACCCTCACCCTCACGGGGACGGCGACGCCGGGGGTCGAGGTCACGGTCCGCGTCGACGGGGTCGTCGTGGGCACCGTGGTCGCAGCGGCGGACGGGAGCTGGTCGCTCACGCTCACGACGCCGCTCGACGACGGCGAGCGCGAGCTCGGCGCGAGCGTCGCGACGGCAGGCGGCGCCGCGAGCGCCACGATCAGCGTCACGATCGACACGACGACCGAGGTCACGATCACGGCTCCCGAGGACGGGAGCACGATCGACGACTGGACGCCGAACGTCCGCGGCACGGGCGAGCCCGGCGCGACGGTCGTCGTCACGCTCGACGGCGAAGAGGTCGGCACGACCACGGTCGAGGGCGACGGCACCTGGCTCGTCGCCATCGACGAGCCGCTGGCGGACGGCACGTACACGGTCGAGGCGACCGCGACCGACGTGGTCGGCAACGTGGCGACGGCCTCGTCCTCCTTCGACGTCGCGGCGGGCACCGAGATCTCGATCACCACACCGGCGAATGGCTCGGTGACGAGCGACGACACGCCGACGATCACGGGCACCGCCGCGCCGGGCGCGACGGTCGTCGTGACGATCGAGGTCGCGGGAGAGACCGTCGAGGTCGGGACCGCGACGGCTGACGGCGAGGGGTTGTGGTCGGTCGAGGTGAGCGAGGCGCTGCCCGAGGGTCGCCACACCGTGACGGCGCGCGCGACCGACGACGCGGGCAACACGGCGAGCGACGAGGCGGTGTTCACCGTCGACCGGACGACGAACGTCTCGATCGAGGAGGTCGACGCGAGCGGGGTCGTGACCGGCACGGGCGAGCCTGGCGCCACGGTGGTGGTCACCGTGGACGGCGTGGAGCTCGGACGCGCGACCGTCGCCGAGGACGGAACGTGGCGCGTCGAGGGCGACGCGCTCGAGCCCGGGGAGCGCGAGGTCGTCGCCACCATCACGGACGCCGCGGGGAACACCGCGACCGACGTGACGACCGTGACGGTCCCGGCGCCCGCCGACGCGGGCGTGGCGGATGGGGGCGTTGACGCTGGCGTCACGGACGCGGGCATCTCGGACGCGAGCGTCCCTGTGGACGCGATCACGGTGGACGGGGGCGGCGAGGACGCGGGGACGGCGGGCCGCCACAGCGGCGGCGGGTGCTCGTGCCGGACGTCGGGCGACGGGCGCAGTCCGCTCGTGTTGGTCGTGTTGGTCGGCTTCGCGCTGCTGCGTCGACGGCGGCGCTGAGGCGCATCCCTCCGGGGAGGCGTACGGCGCCTCCCCGGCTCATCGCGCAGAATCTCGGCGCGAGCCTGCGAACGCTCTACCCTCGGTGTCGTGAGCGCTCCGTCCGAAGCCTGGCTCGCCTACCTCGGCGAGCCCATCCCTTGGCGCCCGCCGAGCCCGCTCCCGCGGACGACGACCGCGCGGCTCGTCGTCAGGCCCTATGCACGCGGCGACGGCCCCGCGCTCTTCGCCGCCATCGACCGGTCCCGCGCGGGCCTCCTGCCCTGGATGCTCTGGGCGTCGACCGACCACCGACACGTCGAGGACTCGATCCATTACGTCGAGCGACATCGCCGCGCGTACGGGACGTCGAGCTGCCGCGACTACCCGCTCGGGATCTTCGATCGCACCTCCGGGGAGCTCGTCGGCTCGACGGGTCTGCACGACGTGCGGGTGGGGACGCGGCAGGCCGAGGTCGGCTGGTGGGTGGCGCCCTCGCATCAGGGCAAGGGGATCGCCACGGAGGCGATCGACGGGCTCGTCGAGACCGCCTTTCAGCCGGTGGACCAAGGGGGCTGGGGGCTCCGGCGCCTCGTCGTCTACGTGGTCACCGACAACCACCCCTCGCGGCGGGTCGCGGAGAAGGTCGGCCTGAGGCTCGAGGGCACGCTCCGCGCGGAGCGCTTCATCGGGTACCCCCCCGACGCCCCGCGGGGCTACGTCGACGTGCTCGCGTACGCGCTCCTGGCTGGAGAGCCACGCGCGCGCGCCGCGCCGTGATCCGAGACGGCCGTCGACGCGAGGCACACAGGAGTCGGCCAGCGGCCACGTGCGTCTCACGCGGGCCGGAGGCGTCCGCGTCCAGCCATGACCCGGTCACCGGCCACGTGCGTCGATGTGCGGGTCCACG
Source organism: Myxococcales bacterium (assembly GCA_019637115.1). GTDB lineage: Bacteria > Myxococcota_A > Polyangia > Polyangiales > Houyiibacteriaceae > JACKEH01. The sequence goes on from JAHBWH010000019.1 coordinate 54,363, forward strand.
CATCGGCGCGGGCGGGGTGGCCGGCGGTCACCTCGTTGAGGTGGCGGAGAGCCCACGAGGCATCCCACCACGAGCCTCGACGCCGGACCCGCGCAAGACTGTCGGCGTGATCCGCTCGCTCTCCTTGGTCGGTGTCCTCTTGGCCGCGACGCTCGCCGGTCGCGCGCACGCGGCGCTGATGACCCACACCGACCTCGCCTCGCTCGCGCTCCTCAGCGACGCCGTCCTGAAGGTCGAGCGCCTCGATCCTTTCGGCGACGGAATGCGCGCGCGCGTGGTCACGAGCTTCCGCGGGCCGCTGCGGGAGGGCCGCGTGCTCGTGCTCCCGGCGGGCGCCTACTCGCTGACTCGCGCCTCCGGCCCGCTCGCGACGAGCGAGACCATGTACGTCTTCCTCCAGCGTCGCGGCGGCGGGTGGGCGATCGTCCCCTCGGGGCTCCGGGTCGTGGACACGAGCGGCCGGGTCCATCGCTTCGCCCAAGAGCGCAACCCGGGGCTCTACGTCCCCGTCCCGCAAGGGGTCGATCCCGATGACGTGCGCGAGGTCGTCGGCGCGGACGTCCCGCAGCAAGTGGCCGACTTCGAGTCGCGGCTCCGCGCAGCGCTCGCGCGCGCGGACGAGGCCCGCGGCGCGCTCGACGATCCCGACCCCATCGGGCGCCGCGCGCGCCTGCTCGCCGTGCTCGGCGCTCCGGCGGAGCGCCGCATGGTCCTCCCGCTGACCACGCCCTATGTCGACGAGCTCGCCGAGCGCGCGTTCCGCCGACTCCGAGACGCAGGAGACGTCGAGGGGGCGCTCGAGGTGGTCGCCCGGTCGCGCCCCGGCAGCCTGCAGAGCGCGCTGCGCGACAAGGCCGCGCTGCTCCGGATCGCGCTCGACGACGCCGCGCCCGCGCACCGACGCGTGGCCGCGCTCGAGCAGGTCTTCGACAGCGTGGAGCTCCCCACCGAAGCGGAGACCACCGCGGTGCTTCGCCTCCTCGACGACGCGTCGCCCGAGCTGCGCGCCGCGACGCTCCTCGCGCTCGACGCGCCCGGCAGCGTGCAGTCCGGCGTCGAGGGTTGGATCGGTATCCAGCGGCGACTCCGCGCCGCGGTGGGGGCGGCGTTGACGCGGCGATGGGACCGCGAGACGGATGGCTTCGTGCGCCTGCGCATGATCCGCGCGCAGGCGCTCTGGCGCGCGACCGTGCGCAACGCGCCGCGCGCGGCGCTCGTGGCGAGCCGCGAGGCTCAGACGCTCCGCGTCCGATGGGAGCGCCGTGACGAGGGCTCGGGCGCCGAGGTCGTCGTCCGCGGCGCCGACGCCGCGGTCTGCGAGCTCCGCCCCGAGCAGGTCTCGCACGGCGCCGACGGCGGTCATGGCGTGTACGCGGTCGGGAGCTGCGCCGCGCCCTGGCAGGTGATCCTGCGCGAGCGGCGCTCGGAGCTCGCGCGGCAAGCGCTGCCCTGAAGCACGGCCGGTGTGCGTGGGCGTGGGCGGGACGCTGTCTCGTCCGTGTCCGTGTCCGTGTCCGTCCGGGTCGGGGTCGGGGTCGGTGTCGGCCGGGTCCGGGTCCGGGTCCGGGGTCCGGGTCCGGTCCGGGTCCGTGTCGGTGTCCGGGTCGGTTCCGGTTTAGGGTCCAGTCGATGTCCGCGGAGACGTGCGCGGACGTGGGCTCAGCTCGGCAGGCCGAGGAGGTACCCGATGCCGCCCACCGGCACGCCGGGCACGGGCGCCCTCCCGTGCTCCCACGCGAAGCGTCCGTCCGGATCGGCCTCGGCGATGAGCTCCTCGAGATCCTCGCGCCCGTAGAGGCGCATCATCGACGCGAGCCCATCGTAGAGCAGCACGGCGGGCACGGCGGGGATCGCCCACGAGAGCGCGAGGCGCTCCCAGCGGAAGGGCTTGACGAAGGGCGCCGCGAGGGCGCTGGTCACGGCCGCCAAGCTGACGACGCCCATCCCGATGCCGCGGTGGTCGCTCGCCTCGACGACGAGCACCGGCTGCGCCTTCTGGACCGCGTCGCGCAGCACCCCGAGGGCGACCGGACGCGGCAGGTGGTGAAAGCCGTTGAAGAGCGTGCGCACCCCCGTGACCCGCACGTCGGTCGCGTCGAGCGGCTCGCGTCGACCCCTCACGCGCCCCCCGGTCAGGCGCTCGACGTCGGCGAAAGCGACCAGGTTCGGGTAGCGATCCGTCAGCGTCACCGAGACCCCGGGGAGCGCCGGCGCGAGCGCGACCCACGGCCCGCCGCCGCCGCTGCAGAGGTCGACGATCTCGGAGCGCCCGCTCGCCTCGAGCGCGCGGCGCAGGAGCGGCAAGACCGGCTCGAAGCCGCGGGTGACCTCCGCCAAGAAGCGCAGGTGGTCCGTCAGCAGATCCCGGAGCACACGCGGGAACCACGGTTGATCTTCGAGCTCGGGGATGTCGATTCGACGCATCGAGCACGATGGTATGCTCCGCGCGTGCCGATCGTCATCGAGGACGCAGCGTTCCCGTTGGTCGTGGTCACCCTCCCGAAGGTGTGGACCGAGACCGAGTGGGACACCTATCTGGCGCAGATGCGTCGCTTCCCCGCACGGCGGCGGGCCTACGTGACGCTCACGGACGCGCGCGGCGCGGGGACCCCCAGCGCGGCGCAGCGTCGGCGCGCCGCGGAGGTGATGGCCGAGGACGCGGAGACCTCGCGCGCCTACAACGTCGCGAACGCCCTCGTCTTCGACTCGGCGATCCTCCGCGGGATGGTCACCGCGATCACCTGGCTGACCCCACCGCCGGTCCCGATGCAATCGTTCGCAACGCCCGCGCTCGCGCTCGCGTGGCTCGACGACACGTTCGTCGCGCGCAAGGGCGTCCGCCTCGAGAGCTGGGGCCCCTTCGAGACGGACCGCCCCCGGTGAGCGTGCGGTGTCGTGCGCCGCGATGACGCCGCCGTCACCCGGCCCTGACGCCCCGCGGAGCCGCCCACCCGCCTCACCCCATCAGACGAAATCGGAGCGCGGCGAGCTGATGCCCTAGCTCCCTGGGCATCGCTGGGCTCGCGAGCAGCGCCTCGAGGAGCCCGACGAGGGCGTCGCTTCCTTCCGGTGCGCGGTCGAAGCCGCGATCGGCGGCGACCCGTCGCGCGAGCTCTGCAAGGGGAGGCAGGTCGTGAGCGCCGAAGCGGCCCTCGCGCAACCCCGCCGCCAGCGCCACCAGCTCCGCGTCGCGCGCCCCCGACCGCCCGAGCGCGCTCATCGCTTCACGCCGCACCGCCGGGCTCTCGTCCGAGAGCGCGCGCGAGAGCAGCTCGCGGCGCCCCAACTCTCCGCCGATCCGTCCGAGCGCGCGTAGCGCGGCGGCGCGCTCTTCGGAGTCGTCGCTCCCCGCCGATCGGAGCACCTGCCGCTCCGCCTCTCGCGCCTGCGCGTTGCCGAGCGCCATCAGGAGCGCGCGTCGATCGAGCGGGTCGCGCGCTTGCTCGAGGTTCCGGGAGAGTCGGGCCACCGATGGGCCGCCGCCTTCGGGGTCGTGATCGCGCGCGCGACGGACCAAGCCGCCGAGCGCCACCGCCGCCGATCGGTGCGCCGCCCCGTCGAGCGTGTCCATGCGCTGCTCGTAGAACGCGAGCGTCGCCGCCTCGGGGTCCTCCACGAGCACGGCGCGCTGAAGGAGCGACGGGTAGTCCTCGCCCCCTGCGACGCCACCATCGGCGAGCACGGCTCGGAGGGCCGCTTGCGCCTCGGCGTGACCCACGTTGGCCAAGAGATCGAGCGCGAGCGAGCGGGCTGCCCCCTCGAGCGTCCCGTCGGTGCACGCCTGCCCCAGCTCGCCCGCTCGTTCCGGCTCGAGCGCCAGGAGGCCCGTCGCCCGCCAGAGCCAGCGCGAGTGCTGCGGCATCACCCCGCCCGGCCCATAGCGCTCGAGATCCTGCAGGAGCTGCGCGAACGTGAGGCCCGCGACGCGCGTCTCGAGGGCGCGGCGGCCCGCCGCCGAGGCCACCTGCGCGGCCGCGACCCATCGCGTGGCCGCCCACGACAACGAAGCCACGACTCCCTCATGGGGCTCGACGTCGACCTCGAGGGTCGTCGCGATCGCGGGGTGCGTGCTCTCGGCGGCGACGACCGCCAGACGCTCGCGGTAGCGCGCCCGCACGAGCCCTCGCGCGTCCCGCTCGTAGACGTGTGTCCCCTCGCCGTCCGCCCGCGCGTCGGCGCTCGCGCCCGCGATCCGCTCGTAGTCCGTGGCGCGCCAGCGCACCTCGACGCGACGTGTCGCCCGCGGCCCGCTCCCGAGCGGGCTCGCTTCGGAGCGGGCTCGCACCCGCCCGAGTGGCACCTCGATCACTTGGTCGCTCGCCTCCGGTTCGATGGCCTGGAGCGAGAGCGCGAGCATCCGCAGGAGACGCGCGACCTCGGGGCGCGTCTCCTCGGGGACCTCGACGTCCCGGACCACGCCCGCGCCGTCACGGACGATCTCTGCGCGCGCCCCCGCGAGCGACGCTTCACCCTCCTCGACCTCTTGCCCCTCCACCGTCCACGAGAGCTCCTCGACCTGCTCGACGAGCAGCCGCGTGCGACGTGTGCTCGTGTCCTCGGCCAGCGCGAGCGTCGCGCGCAGCGCGATCCCCCCGCCGAGCTCCGCGCCCGAGAGCGAGACTGACGAGCGCTCGTCGAGGCGCAGCGCGTAGCGGCGCGCGAGCGGCGCCGCGCGGCTCGCGTCGTCGCCTGCGGGCGCGTCGCCGCCTGCGGGCGCGTCCTCGCTCGTCAGTGCGAAGAGCCCCGCGAGCGCCCCGATCGTGACGAACGCTCCCGCAGCGAGCGCTCTGCGGCCACCTCGCCCCTCGCTCAACGGCATCGCTCACCGGTTCCGCAGAAGTCGACGAGCGGCTGGAGCTCGTACGTGTAGCTCTTGCCGAAGACCGGGATCGTCCATTGGTAGCCGTCCCACCGGAAGATGGTCTTGCGGTAGGTGTCCCAGAAGGTCTTCAGGTAGACGTAGAGCCGCCCCGAGAGCGCCCCGATCTCGACCCGGCTGCCGACGTCGATGGAGATGCCGGCGCGGCCCAGGGCCTGGAGCGGTCCCGCGGTCCGCCCCCGGATGCTCGCGTTGAGCGGCGCCGAGACGTCGAGGAGCCGCAGCTCCCCCCCGATGCCGACCTCGACGAGCCAGAGGTCGATGCCGAGCTGAGCGTAGCCGTTGAACTCCAAGAACGGTCGCACATCGCCGGTGAGCCCGAGATCGAGCCCCGGACCGCACCCGTCGGCGTCGTTCACCCAGAGCCGGAGATCGCCGCGCACGTCCAGCCCGAGCCGTCCGCTCGCGCCGACCTCGATGACGATGTCGAAGCCAGCGAGCGTGAAGACGGGCACCCGCAGCGGACCGGCGCTCCGCTCCACCTGCTCGCGGGTGTTCAGGAACACCACATTGAAGTCGTAGCCGCCGAGGTCGAAGCCCGCCCCGGCGGAGCCCGCCGCCGTCTGGAGGTTCTCGTCCCAGATGTCGACGCCTAGCACCTCGAAGTGCGTCGCGAAGCGCTGGTCGCGTGCGCCGGCGTCCAGGCTCGCGGCGATGAGGTCGCGTCGGTTTCCGAAGAGGTAGGTGTACGCCGACATCGAACCCCCGGCGCGCGCGTCGATCCCGCAATACCCCGCCGCCTCGGGCGGGACGTCGAGCGCCCACGAGAACCCGGCCTCCCAACCCGCGGCGAAGTAGTCGCGGTCCCCCATCTCTGCGCCGTCGCTCCAGCTCTGCCCCCAGAGCGGGCGCCGCGTCTCGTCGACCGCCCCCAGCGCCTGGCCGAGCAGATGCAAGGTCCGCTCACGTCGCTGGAGATAGGTGTCGAAGTCCGCCGAGGTGCGGGTGTGGTCGGCGCCCTCGGTGCGCCACACCGGCTCGGGCATCCCGGGAAGCAGGTACGAATAGCCGCTCGCGAGGGTCGAGAAGTCGGCGGGCGCGAATCGCTGGCAATACGCCAGCGACTCTTCGCGACGCCGCTCGAAGACCGCGTCGACGTCCTCGGTGAAGTCACGAGGCGACCAGTCGCACGGGGCGGGGATGGGCCGCCCGCTCGCGTCGCGCCGATCCACGAAGCAGTGCCGCTGGTCGGCGTCGAGGAGCAGCGACTCGATCTCGTCGTCCGCGGCGTCCAGCCAGAACGCGGCCTCCGCGCGCTGCGACTCGTTCCGGGCCCGCGCGAGCGCCGCCGCGCGGGACCGCCGCAGCGCGAGGAGCTGTTGGAAGCGATCGCGGCGCACGTGCAACACCGCGAGCTCCTCGTCGGTCACGCCCTGGCGCCCGAGCGAGTCGCTCATGTCGGGGTGCCAATGCCAGCCGTCACGGCTGCTGAAGCCGCTGCCGAGCTCCCAATAGCTCTGCACCGCCTCCATGTTCGTCGTGATGCGGCGGTTCAGGCTCTGGCGACGACTCCGGTCCAAGGGGTTTCGCTCTCGGCCGACGTTCCGGAACGCCTCGAGGGCGCCGGCGTTCTCGGGCAGCAAGAGCTCGACGAAGTCGTTCTTCGGTCGCCACCGGCCGACGCGCGGCGTCAGCCCGTAGCTCACCCCGGGATCCCAGAGGAAGGGCTGGTGTCCCGGGTAGTGACCGAAGCCGAGGTCGCTCGGGAACATGCCGCGCGTGCCGATGGCGTAGTCCTCGGTGCCGGGGCCGAAAGCGTACGCGGCCTGGAGGACGCGGCGCGCGTCGTGAGAGAAGAAGCGCGTGTAGGCCTTGAAGGCGCGGTACGACCAGTAGCGCTGGTCGACGTACTCGACGCAGCTGCGCACGCTCGAGCCGCCGAGACGCCGTCGCTCGGCGAGGAGCTCGAGATCGCCCGCGAACGCTTCGGTCGACGTGGGCGTGAACGAGAGCATATCCGGCCGCACCATGAGCCGCTCCGACACCGAGCAGTCGAAGCGGGTGGGCTCGGTCACGCCCTCGGAGACCGAATAGACATAGCCCTCGGCTTCCTCGACGACGTGGGTGCGACAGAGCGAGGTGGACGGCTGCGCGAGGTGCGCCTGGACCCGCTCGGTGACGAGCCGCTCGCAGGTCGCCTCGAGCCACGGGTGGCACTCGGCCCGACGGTCGCTCCGGAGCACGTCGTACGAGGTGAGGCAGTTGTCGGCGTCGAGTCGCGGTCGGCCGATGAGGTCGCCGCTGCAGTAGCGATCCTCCCAGCCCACGCAGGCGGTCGTCAGGCGCTCGGCGCAGACGGGGTGGAGGGTGGGGACCACCGCGGCGAGGGTGGCGCAGCGCTCGAGGCTGCGCGTCGGGCAGGTCGCGAGGATGCCAGGGCAGCCTTCCGCTGCCCACCACGCGCACTCGGTTGGGTAGGAGCTCCGGTCGCGAGCCCAAGCGCCGCACGTCGAGAGGTCGAGCGTCGGGCACTCGGTCCGCGCGATGGCGTCGCATTGGGCCCCGACGAAGGGAGCGCAGCTGCGCAGGTAGCGGGCCCCGTTGGTCTGGCTGCGGAAACCATCGTCGGCGCAGAGGGCCAACGTCGCCGTCGGGCAGCTGCTCGTGGCGGTGTCGACACACCCGCGCTGGATCTCGTTCCGGCAGATGTTCAGCATCAGCGGGCGGTCCAGCAGCTCGCAGACCTCGATCGGGTACTCCCGCGCCAGGCGAATGCAGGGACAGAGCGCGCTGGAGCAGGTGGGCAGATAGTGCTCGATGCACGCGTCGGTCGAGGCGCTGTTGACCGTGATGCTCAGCGTCTGGATGCCTGGGTGCGCGCGGTACGCGGCGATCGAAGCCGAGCTGGCGAGCACTTGGCAGATCGACTGGGTGGTGCCGGGCACCGTGGTGGTGTGCGGGTGACACGTGATGGGCCGCGTGGGTGGGCAGGTCCACGCGCGACAGAGCGAGTCACAGCCGTCCTGGTCGTTGGTGTTCCCGTCGTCGCACTCCTCGCGCGAGTCGACGATGCCGTCGCCGCATCGAGGTCGGACGCAGCCGGGGCGGCACGCGTCTGGGGCGAATGCGTTCGCCGCCCCCTGGTCACACTGCTCGGTGTCTTTGTTCCAGACCCCGTCGCCGCAGAAAGGCACGCGGCAGTTGGTGCGACACGTGCCCGCGGCGGTGTCGCTGTTGAGGGCCCCCTCGTCGCACTCCTCGCCGGTGTCGATCACCCCGTCGCCGCAGCGCGCGCTCACGCACGTCGTTCGGCAGGCGTCGGGGCGGACGTCGGAGGCCGCCGCGCCCTGATCGCACTGCTCGCCGGGATCCAGGGTGCCGTCGCCGCAGGTCGGCAGGGTGCAGGTCGTGCGGCAAGCACCCGGGATCCGGTTGCTGTTGGCGAAGCCCTCGTCGCAGAGCTCGCCTGGGTCGACCACGCCGTCGCCACAAGCCGGCAGGGCGCACCAGCTCCGGCACGCGCCGGGAGCCTCGCCGTTCGCGGCGCCCTGATCGCATGGCTCGCCAGGATCGACGACCCCGTCCCCACACCACGGGAGCCGACAGTCGGGGCGGCAGGCGCCAGGTGCGGAGCCATTGGCCGACCCTCGGTCGCATTGTTCACCTTCGTCCGTGACGCCGTCGCCGCACGACGGGAGGCGGCAGTTGGTACGGCAGGCGCCTGGGTCGACGTCGGAGTTCGCTTCCCCGTCGTCACATTCCTCCCCCTCGCCGGGCTCGCCGTCGCCGCAGCCGGGGGGCGCCGCGCCGTCGAGGAGCGCGCCGCCGTCCGATGGCGCGTCCTCGGGGGCGCCGCCGTCTTCGTCGGAGGCGCCGTCGAAGGCCCCGTCCAGCGCGGCGTCTGCCTCACCGCCCTCCGCTGGCCCGCAGGCGAGCATCGCGAGCGAGGTCAGCACCAGCCATCGCAGGCTGGCCCCCCTCGTCGGTGAGCCTGCCACACCGCACGCCCGAGCCCTCTCCGGATCCATCTCGCGAGGGTGCAAAATTCGGTCACTGGCGCGGTGCGCAAGATCCGCTCGAATTGTGCTCACCCGGCGCTCGCGACCTTCCGGAGCGTGGTCGCGCCCCACGGCCGCCTTGGCCGTCCACGTTCAGCCCGACGGCCGTCGATCTGCTGGCCCGTCTGCGAGCCGAAGCCGATCTCGGGAGGCGAGCACCGAACGAGCACCGAACGGGCGTCGTGGACGCACGAGGCCAGCGATACTCGCGCCCCACGTCGCCCGCTCGCGACGAGCACCTCGTCATCTCGTCTCGGAGCGCGCGGGACGAGGGGAGCCCCCCGATGCCTCGTTGGATGACTCGCACACTCGCGGCCACGGCCCTGCTCGCCGTCGTCGGACTCGGATGCGGCTCCGAAGCCAGCCCCGAGACGCCAACCCCTGAGACCCCGGAAGCTCCGCCGGCCGAGCCGGTGCCGCCGCCCGAGCCCGAGGGCCCCTGCCCTTCGACCAACACGCTCACGATCCAGAACGGCGCGCAGAGCCCACACCTCGAGGGAGTCCCCGCGACCTTCTCTCCGACGATGGCGTTCGCGAACGTCTCGTTCGGCTCGAACCTCTCACTCGCGCTCACGACCTACACCATCGAGCGCGGCCAGTTCGGGCTCTCGGTGCCCACCGGCAACCCGACGGTGCCCGAGGGCGGCCTGATCTTCCGGATGGACCTCTCGGCGTCTCCACTCGCGGCTGGCGAGTACACCGAGGCCGGCGGCGCGGCGGGGCGGGTCTCCGGCTCGTCGCTCTACCACAGCCGCGGGCGCGTTCTCCCCATCGCCACCCACAAGCTCACGATCACGGAGCTCACGGACGATCACGTCTGCGGCGAGCTCTCGGTCGACGGCGATGGCTCGTCCCCCGCGGTCGTCGGGCGGTTCCGCGCGGACATCCCCCCGCGCTGAACTCGGCCCCCGTGGTGATCAGGCGCGACGCCGCATCGCCTGCTCGCGCTCGATCAGCGCGTGCGTCAGTCGCGCGAGCGCGAGCCCGAGCCACCGACGATAGGTGCTGTAGCCCATGCCGAGCGACTCCGCGACGGCGAGCCCCTTGCGCGGCGGCGAGAGATACGTCGCCCGCAGGACCTGCCCGAGCGTGCCGTCGTGGCCTTCGTCGCCGAGAGACGCCACGAGCTCGGACAGACGCCGCGCGACGTGCGACGCGGGCGTGTCCCCCGAGGGGCCGTCCCGGAACCAGGCGAGCCCGAGGAGCGGGCTGATCGCGAGCCTATCCGCGCGATGATAGCTCCGCAGGGCGTCGCGGAGCGCCTCGGCGAGGGTGGCGCCGTCGAGAGGAGCGAGCGGGGTGAAGTTGCGCTCCGACCAGGTGGTGCGCCCGTGGCGACAAGCCTCGACCAGCCGCGCAAAAGGGGCCGAGAGCGCCTCGCGGCGACGGTCGACGCCAAAGAGCCCGTAGCTCGTGCCGTCGATCTCCGCCTCGCCGAGGAAGGCGAAGGGGCGATGCGGGCGCGTGAGCCAGCGCGGCGTGTCGTGGTGGACACAAGCGCTGAGCACGGCGTCCGTCGCGATGAGCGCCGCCCAATGCGGGGGCGTCGGCCGCACGTCCTGGTGCGCGCGGTAGTCGAGCCAGAAGCGCGCGATACGCACGCGCTCGTGTGGCGCGAGCGGAGGATCGGCGCTTGCCGTGATCGACCGAATCGCGTCCATGACCGGATCGTCGTCGACCGGCGCCGCGCTCGGGTGGAAGGACGCCATCAACACGAAGCCCCGTGGGCCCGCCGCGTCGTGGGTCTCCACGAGCTCGGTCCCCGTCGCCTTGGCCCAGGCGTCGAAGAGACGCGCGGACGCTTCGCCTTCGAAGCGTCGCACCGCGTCCCGAGCGCGCGAGCAGGTGCCCTCGTCCGGCGCCGCGAAGCGCACGTCGCGCGCTTCGTCCCAGAGCAGCTGGGCGTAGGGCTCGCCGCGCGTCACGTTCAAGAGCTCACCGATGAGGCGAGGCCGCGCGTCGAGGGCGGCCTCCTCGATCATCGCGAGGAGCTCGTTCTGCGCGCGACGGACCCACACGGTGCGCAGCTCGGGGGCGCGCTCGCCGAGCTCGGCCAGCGCTGCGTCGCGGAGCGCGTCGGGGAGGGCGAGCCGTCCGTCGACGCGCTGGAGCGGCGCGTGCGTCGCGAGCGCATGGAAGAGCGGCGCGGCGTCGCGCTCGAGCATCGCCCCGAGCAGGCGCTCCGTCGGGGTCATCAGGAGCGAGGCCGCCGCGAGCGCGTCGTGGAGCGCGGGAAGGCGCAGGAGCCGAAGCGTCGACGCGCGGGGGCTGCCCTCGATCTCACGCTCTACGAGCAGCGGCACTCCGCCAGCGCGCATGGCCACGCGCGCCGGATCGTGAGCCCCGAGCCGCGCCGCGAGGCGCTCGGTCGCCGCGTCGTCCAAGCCGCCGAGCTCCATCGCCCGCAGGGTCCCCGGTGGCGCCGGAGGTCGCGCATCGAGGTGGCGCGCGACGACGATCGTCGGCTCTCGACGCCCCAGCGCGTCTCGCACCGCGACCGCGAGGTCGATCGCGTCGACGTCGACGTCGATCAAGCGGCAGCGCCGCGACGACACGAACGCCGCGGCGAGCGCGGACTTCCCGATCCCTGCGGGACCCGTCAGCGCGACGACCAGGGCGCCGCCATCGAACGCCGCGTGGAGGGCGTGCAGCTCCCGCTCGCGCCCGACGAGCCCCTGACGTGCGCCTTCCGACCCGACCGAGTCGAACATCGAGCGGAGGATGCGTGCGCCCCCCGCAGGACGGCAAGACGGAAAACCCTCACCCCGGCGGACCCTCGGTGTCCGGCGGGCACGCGGGCGAGCGCGTCCGGTTTGGAACATCGCGCCGCCGGTCAGGTAGATCGCGTCGCGCGGTTCGCTCGCGGTGTTCGTGAGCGTGACCGTCACGACGATGGCGTCGCGCTCGACGCGCGACGTCGCGCTCGCGCGCAGCTCGGGGGTGGGCGTCCACGCGCGGGCGACTTCGTCGTCGACCTCCTCGAACGTCACGCCTGCGCTCGCCTCCCGCGGAGATCGGAAGCGGGCCACACGTCGCCGCGGGCGCGGGAGGAGAGTCGGCGCCCGAGCAAGCGACGAGCAGGAGCAAGGCCGGCAGCCCTCTGGAACGCGACATCATGCGATCCTCGCAGTCCATGCTCCGGGTCCTGACCTACCTGGTGATCTCTCGAGAGGACCCCTCGACGGGACCGGAGCGTCCCCGAACAGGCAGGAGACCTCGTGGAGCGTGGGATGGGTGAGACGCCGCCCGGCGGTCTGGGCTTCCGGTCTCTTGGCCACGCCGGGCCGTCGCCGACGGCGCCACACCACGGAGCGTTCATCGGAGCTCGCGTCCGTCGAGCGGGGTGCCGGGCACCCGGCTCGGGCGTCGCCTCCGCCGTATCCACCCGCTCAGCGTACCCAGGACGGCCCCGACCAGGGCCGGCGCGACGAAGACCATCGCCACGACGGCGTACCCCAAGCCATCCCACCCTTGCGCGTTCCGCGCGGCGAGGAGCAGGCCACCGCCGAGCAGCGTGAGCAGCGCGCAGAGAGCCCATGCCGCGCGTGTGTACCCGCGCCAAGCGACCCAATGCAGGATCGCGCCGGACAAGAGGCACAGGCCGCCGATCGTGAGGACCCACGCGAAGTCGTCCATGACAGCGTGGTAGCCGGGTTGCGTGCGCCTCTACAAGCTCCCGGGCGACCCCGTCTCGCGTTCGTTTGCGGCTCACCGACGTCGAAACGCTCGCCGTGCGAGCGTGGCGACGAGGTCGCGTCGAGGTCGTGGGAGGCGCCGCAAGATCTCACCAAGGCACGAGGTGGCCGGCATGATGACCGGGAAGTAGACCCCGGCGTGGTCGTTACCCAGCGCGTAGATCGCGCGGTGGTAGGCGCCACCGATCCGGATCGTCCAGGTCCGCCAGCGCTCGGAGCGACGCGCCCTCGAAACGAGAGGCGACCGCCGAGAGACTTGCTACTCCGCGACCTCGAGGCGCTGCGCCCCGCTGCGAAACGCGGCACCGTCCTGATCGCGGCAGAGTGGCTCATCACCGCCTCGGACGCTCACGAGGGGACCGAGGGCGGAGGGTCGAGGGCGGCTCGGCGAGCGCCGCCCGCGGAAAGAGAACCGAGAGCGCCGCGCGAAGGCGCGCGCGTACGAAGTCGTCGAGCCGGCCGCGCCGTGTGATGCCCCACTGCATCGTGGCGCCGGCGATCACGGCGTGGAGCAGCTCGGCGATGCCCTCGGGATCGAGCCGAGCGTTCCTCGGCACGCGCGCGGCGATGGCCGCGCACACGAGGTGGTACCGCTCCGCGGAGAGCGCGCGGAGCTCCGGGTCTTGAGCCTCGTGCCAGGCCGTGAGCACGTCGGCGGCGAACCGATCGCCCGGGCCGAGCACGTCGCAGAGCGCGTACGAGAAGCGCCAGAGCGCGACGGCGCCGATGCCTTCCGGCATCGAGGCGAGGTGTACGCGAGTGTCTTCGACGGCCTTCTCCATCACGCGACGCAGCAGGGTCTCGCGGTTGGTGAAGCGCTGCACGATCGCGGCCCGCGAGAGACCCACCTCTCGCGCGACCTCCTGGATCGTCAGGTCGGAAGGCCCACGTCGACGAAGCACCGCGCGCGCGGCCTCGAGGACGGCATCGTCGCTCTGGAGCTTGGGTCTCGGCATCGTTCGCGCTCAAGAGACGCCGAGCTGGGCGCGCGCGGCCTCGAGATGGACCGGATCGCCCGTCGCCAAGGCGAAGAGACCATAGCGCACCGGCGAGAACGCGCTCCGCGAATGGACGTGCCGCTCCATCGACGGCCACGTGTGCCCGCCGGCCCGCGAATACTCCGCGATCAACGCCTCGAGCCCGTCGGCGCCGAAGCCGAGGAGATGCCCCGTGAAGTCGATGGACGGGTCGCTCACCTCCGCTTCGGTCCAATCGATGATCCCGGTCACTCGGCCGCTCGTGCCGACGAGGGTGTGCCCGGCGTAGAGATCGCCGTGCACCAACGTCGAGCGCTCGGGCCAGGAGGAGTCGTCGTCGAGCCAAGCGCGGAACGTCCGCTCGAGCGCGGGGTCGAGCCCTAGCTCGCGCTTCACGGCGTCGAGGCTCTCCGCGGCGGCGCTCCGCGCCTGCTCCGGCGTCGAGCAAGAGAGCCCCGCGGCCTTCGCCTCCTCCACGGCGATCCCGTGCAGCTCCACGAGCGCGGTCGCCAAGCTCTCCGTGTAGGCCGGAGACGAGCGGTCGACGTGCCAAGTGACCTCGTGTGTCTCCGGATCGAACGAGAGCGCGGTCGAGTCGTCGAGGCGAGGATAGGCGACGAGCTCGTTGGTCACGATCTGCCAGTCGGGCACCGCGACGCTCAGTCGCTTCGACAGAAACGCGAGCGTGCGCGCCTCCTTCACGATCTTCCCGCCGACGTCCTCCCGTCGTGGGATGCGCAGGATCCAAGACTTCCCTTCGTCGTCGCGCGCCGTGGCGACGCGAAAATCGAGCCCGACGTCGTCGATGGTGAGCTCGCCGACGATGCACAGGCCGCGCTCCCGCGCGAGGGCGATGATCGCCGCGGACGCTGTGGCGTGGGGGCCTCTCGCCGCAGCGAGTCTCGTCGATACGTCCATAAATAACTTTCGCGTCTGTTATAAATGGATCGCGGCGGAGTGTCCACTCGCCCGAGAGCAGCGCGTCCCCTCGCGCGTGACGCTCACGGCGCGCGTGTGCCTGTGGGCGCGGGCCTTCGATGCTCCCCGCGGGTCCGGCTCGGCGCGCGCAGCGCACGTCGGGTCCGGCTTCGAGTGGAGCCTCGCGTGGCGAGGCTCGCGTGCGGACAAGGAGCGCGTCGAGCTGATAGCATCGCCGCCATGACCGAGATCCGCATCGACGGGGCGAGGCTCTGGAAGAGCCTCATGGACATGGCAAAGATCGGTGCGACCGACAAAGGCGGCGTCTGCCGGCTGGCGCTCACCGACGTCGACAAGGCCGCGCGCGACCTCTTCGTGAAGTGGTGCGAGGAGGCGGGCTGCGAGGTCACCGTCGACCGCATGGGCAACATCTTCGGGCGGCGCGCGGGGCGCGATCCGAGCTCTCCACCGGTGATGACCGGGAGCCACATCGACAGCCAGCCGACGGGCGGGAAGTTCGACGGAATCTACGGGGTGCTGGCGGGGCTCGAGGTGATTCGCGCGCTCAACGACGCAGGTGTGTCGACGAACGCGCCGATCGAGGTGTCTGCCTGGACGAACGAAGAGGGCTCTCGCTTCGCGCCCGCGATGGTGGCGTCGGGCGTCTTCGCGGGCGTCTTCGACCTCGACTATGGGCTCGGTCGCAAGGACCTCGACGGCAAGACCATCGGCGAGGAGCTCGCGCGCATCGGCTACGCGGGAGACGCGCCCGTCGGCAAGCCCGTCCGGGCGTTCTTCGAGGCGCACATCGAGCAGGGACCGATCCTCGAGGCCGAGCAGACGACGATCGGCGTGGTCACGCATGCACAGGGCCAGCGCTGGTACGAGTGCACGTTCACCGGTCAGGAGGCGCACGCCGGCCCGACGCCGATGCGCACGCGACGCGACGCGCTCGTCGGCGCCGCGCGCGTCATCGACGCCGTGAACCGCATCGGTCACGCGAACGCCCCGCTCGCGTGCGCCACCGTCGGGCTCGTGCAGGTCTTCCCGAACTCGCGGAACACGATCCCCGGGCGCGTCTTCTTCACCGTGGACCTGCGCCACCCGGACGACGCGACCCTCCGCGCCATGGACGCCGAGCTCCGCGCCGCCGTCGCGAAGACGAGCGAGGAGATCGGGCTCCAGTCGGCGCTCGAGGAGATCTGGTACTCGCCGCCCGTCCCCTTCGACGTCGAGTGCGTCGCCGCCGTGCGGCGCGCGGCCGAGCGCTTGGGGTATTCGCACCGCGACATCGTCTCGGGCGCGGGCCACGACGCCTGCTACGTCGCGCGGGTCGCGCCCACCGCGATGGTCTTCATCCCTTGCGAGGGCGGCATCAGCCACAACGAGATCGAGAGCGCCACCCCCGAGCACGTCGCCGCTGGCTGCCAGGTCCTGCTCGAGGCGATGCTCGAGCGCGCGGGACGTTGAGCACGGCACGCTTGGCGACCCTCACCTCGTCCTGGCGATGGATGGGGTCATCGCGCGAGTGGTCGACTCGACATCACCTCCGGTTCGCTCTCGGACGAACGTGCGGCGCGGCGATGCGGCGCGGCAAACCGAAGGACTGCCTCGAGCGCCGGTTCGCTCTCGGACGAACGTGCGGCGCGGCGCGGCGACGCCGGCGCGGCGCCGACGCCGGCGCGGCGAACCGAAGGACTGCCTCGAGCGCGCGGAGCGCGAGATTCAA
>JAHBWH010000190.1 GCA_019637115.1 Myxococcales bacterium
GGTGGGGCTTGCTCATCGCGTCGAGCGGATGAGCAATCGATGTGCCCGGCGATTTCGCGAGATGCCGCACTGAAATTATTCGCGAATTTGACCGCCGAAACGGCCCCTGGCGGCGGATTGGCGGCGGAGGGGGTGGCGGACGCCAGGTGGGGTGCCCGCGAGACGTCCCCAAACTGGAGGGTCGTCATCGGGCTGGCCTCCCACCCGACATTCCCGTCCGACAAGTCTCGAGCCGACAAGTCTCGATGTTCTCAGGCGCCGAAATCCGCATTGAGAGCCGACCAACATCGAGACCAACCACCTCTCGAGGGCAAGCGGTGGCGCGCTCTCACTCCGCATCAAGAAGCTGCGCCGAGTCGAACCCGTTCATCGGTCGCGGCTCGTCGTCGCTCTCGAGGTCGTAGAGGTGGCCCATGCGCGCGCGCTTCGTCTCGAGGTAACCGCGGTTGAGCGCGTGCGGCTCGACGAGGTGCGGCTCGCGCCGCGTCACGACGATACCCTCACCGCGAAGCTGCTCGACCTTCGACGGGTTGTTGGTCATCAGCGCGACCGACTTCACGCCCAGGTCGTTCAGCATCGCGGCGGCCATGTGATAGCGGCGCAGGTCGTCCTCGAAGCCGAGGACGCGGTTGGCGTCCACGGTGTCGTAGCCCTTCTGCTGCATCTGGTAGACGCGGATCTTGTCGCCGAGCCCGATGCCTCGGCCCTCTTGGCGGAGGTAGAGCACGACCCCCCGACCCGCTTCGACGATGCGGCGCAGCGAGAGGTCGAGCTGCTCGCGGCAGTCGCACTTGAGCGAGTGCAGGACCTCGCCCGTGAGGCACTCGCTGTGGACGCGGCACAGGACGTCGTCTCCCGTCACCTCGCCGTAGCAGATCGCGACGTGCTCGACGGGCACGCCCTCTTCCCGATAGGCGACGACCTGGAACGTCCCATACTCGGTGGGCAGGCGGCATTCGGAGTAGCGGCTGACCTTCGACTGGCTCATGGGTGGTTCTTCCAAAGGACGTCGGCCGGAGACCGACGCTGCGAGGGGGACTATGACTCCGGCGGCGTCCCCGTCGAGAACTGGTCCTCACGGTAAGGCACCGTTTGGACGACGGGGGGTCCGGATCGTGACGTGACCGGGTGGGTCGAGCGAGAGCATGTGGCCAAGTCGCCCCGATGGCCAGCCCCCAATACAATTTTGTCTAACACTGGAAACCAACGTCTAGATTTGGCAAGGGCGTTCACCGGGCCTTCCGGAACGTCAGATTCACCCGCAAGGGGCCGAGCCGAGGGTGGCGGCCTTCGGGGACGGGGAGCACGCCATGATAGAAGAGACGTGAGGGACCGCCCCAGACGACCACGTCACCGTGGGTCAGGAGCAGGCGCACGGCGCGGTCGCGGCGGGTCGGGCCACCGAAGAGGAACGTCGCGGGCAACCCGAGTGAGATGCTGACGATGGGCTGGTCGAGGTCCTCCTCGTCCTCGTCGCGGTGCAGCGTCATGCGCGCACCAGGCGCATAGTGGTTCACGAGGCAAGCGTCGGGGGTGAAGTCCACGTAGCCCGCGTGCGCTGCCGCGCGTGACGCCACGTCGGCGAACGAGGCCGGCATGGGCGGCCAAGGACGCCCGCTCGAGGGATCGCGGTCGGTGTAGCGGTAGCCCTTCCGGTCGGTCACCCACCCCACCGCGCCACAGCACGTGATCGCCGCCGACATCGGCTTGCCGCCAGGGGTCGACATCCGTCGAGGCGGCGCCGCGGCGGCGACCGCCTCGACGGCGTCCATCAGCGCGTCGCTCGTCGGCGTCGCGAAGCCCCGCAGCAGGACCGCGCCAGGTCCGAACGCGCGCGGCGCCTCGGGCCCGAAGAGCGAGAGCGTCTGAACGTCGGCGAGTGGTCGCGCGGGCACCTCGTCAGTGTGGGTCCTTTCACCCCCGGCGCCCACGTGCGAAGGTCGCCGTCGCATGGAGGAGCTCCTCGCGATCGCGTTCGCGTTCCCGACCGTCGTCTACACCGCGTTGGTGCTCGTCTCCCTCGTCTATTGGCTCGTGGGCATCGTCGGGCTCGTCGACATGGATCTCGGCGCCGACGGCGCGGTGGAGGCCGCCGCTGGCAAGGTCGACGGCGCGCTCGACGCCGCCGAGGTCGACGGCGCCGTCGACGCGAGCGAGGCCACCGACGGGATCTTCTCCTCGCTCCACTCCCTGCTCAGCGCGCTCCGACTGCGTCACGCTCCGCTGACCATCACCGCCAGCGTCCTCTTCCTCTTCGCCTGGGTCTTCTCCTACCTCGGCGCCCGCTACCTCGCGCCAGTGGTCCCCGGCCCCGAGCTCGTCGGCCAGCTCGCGGTCTTCCTCGGGGCCCTGGTGCCCGCGGTGCCACTGACCTCGCTGCTCACGCGACCGCTCGGGCCGCTCTTCCAGCGCAACCCAGGGCGGGGCAAGCGCGACCTCCTCGGCCACACCGGCCGCGTGCGCATCTCCGCCGCCGTCGGCGAGCGCGCGCAGATCCGCGTCCGCATCGGCGGTGACGACCTCCTCCTCCGCGCGCGCGCCGACGCCGAGCTGCCCACCGGCGCCGAGGTGCTGCTGGTCGACTACGACGAAGCGAACGACACCTTCATCGCCGAGCCAATGTCGGCCGTG
Source organism: Myxococcales bacterium (assembly GCA_019637115.1). GTDB lineage: Bacteria > Myxococcota_A > Polyangia > Polyangiales > Houyiibacteriaceae > JACKEH01. Next base: position 2,632 of record JAHBWH010000190.1, read on the forward strand.
ATGAACGACGAGTCGTCGCGCTGAGCCGCAGACCGAGCGGCGCCGAGAATCGGATCGCTCGGAACCGATTCTGCATTGCCCGCGGGTGGGGGGTGCTTACCGAGAAGCGCGCTCCCGACGGGCGGAGCGAAGCCGGTGACGCTCGTGGATGACACGAGCATCGCCGCTCGTGTAGATCAGCCAACCGCGAGCGGCGCCCGCCCGTTTGCGATGAGGGGAGACCATGGACTCGAACACGTACGTGATCCTGATCGCCATCGGCGCAGGGTCGATCATCTTCTTCGGCCTCATCGCGATGGTCGCGAAGTTCTACCGCAAGGTCGACCAAGGGCGCGCCCTCATCATCAACCCCCTGCGTGGCGATCCCTGGGTCACCTTCGGCGGCGGCGTGGTGTGGCCGATCATCTACCGCGGCGAGGTCATGGACATCTCCGTCAAGACGATCGAGATCGACCGCCGCGGCAAGGACGGGCTCATCTGCAAGGACAACATCCGCGCGGACATCTCCGTGACCTTCTTCGTGAAGGTGAACAAGACACCGGAGGACGTGCTCAACGTCGCGCAGCTCATCGGCTGCGCGCGAGCCTCCGACCAGCAGACGATCGAGAACCTCTTCAACGCGAAGTTCTCCGAGGCCCTCAAGACCGCCGGCAAGAAGTTCGATTTCGCCGCGCTCTACGAGGAGCGCGAGCAGTTCCGCAAGGAGATCGAGGCGGTCATCGGCCAGGACCTCAACGGCTTCACGCTCGAGGACACCGCCATCGACTACCTCGAGCAGACGCCGGTCGAGCTGCTCGACCCACAGAACACACTCGACGCCGAGGGTATCCGCAAGATCACCGAGATCACCGCGGCGCAGAACGTGAAGACCAACGAGCTCCGTCAGGACGAGCGCATGAAGGTCGGCGCGGAGAACCTGAAGGCCGACGAGGCCGTCTTCGAGTTCGAGAAGCGTCGCGCCGAGGCCGAGGCGAAGAAGCACAAAGAGATCGCCGAGGCGCAGGCGAAGGCGGAGAACGAGGCCATCCGCGTGCGCGATCTCGAGCAGCGCATGACGATGATCGAGCGGCAGAAGCACGAGGAGGCGGTCGCGGTCGCCGCGGAGGCCAAGGCGCGAGGCGTCGCCATCGCCGAGAAGAACCGTGAGCGCGAGATCGCCGTCGAGACGGAGCGCGTCGAGAAGGCGCGGGCGCTCGAGGCGATCGGCCGGGAGCGCGAGACGGAGCTCGGCCGCATCCAGAAGGACAAGGAGGTCGAGGTCCAGAAGAAGGAGATCGCCGAGGTCGTCCGGACCCGTATCGTCGTCGACAAGTCGGTCGCCGAGGAGGAGGAGCGGATCAAGGATCTGCGCCTCGTCGCGGACGCGAAGCGCACCAAGGAGGCCACGATCATCACCGCCGAGGCGCAGGCCCAGGAGCTGCTCATCAAGCAAGTGAAGGCCGCCGAGGCGCAGGAGACCTCGGCCAAGCTCGAGGCGAAGCAGCGGCTCACGCTCGCCGAAGCCGACCTCGAGGTCGCCGACAAGGCGGCGCGCGGGAAGATGCGTTTCGCCGAGGGTGTCCAGGCCGAGGCAGCCGCGCCGGGCCTCGCCGAGGCGAGGGTCCGCGAGGCCACCGCGCAGGCCATCGAGAAGGAAGGGCTCGCGAAGGTCCGCGTCGACGAGGCGCAGGCCAGCGCGGTTCAGAAGCTCGGTCTCGCCGAGGCGGAGGTCGTGCGCGAGAAGCTCAAGGCCGAGGCCACCGGCGAGGAAGAGAAGGGGCTCGCCCAGGCGCGCATCGAGGAGGCCATGGCCGCCGCGATCGAGCGCAAGGGGCTGGCGGAGGCCGCGGCGATCGAGAAGAAGCTCGTCGCCGAGGCGACCGGTCTGGCCGAGAAGGCGACGGCGATGAAGGCGCTCGACGGCGTGGGCCGCGAGCACGAAGAGTTCCGCATCCAGCTCGAGAAGGAGAAGGAGGTGGAGCTCGCCGAGGTCGAGGCGAAGAAGGACATCGCCCGCGCGCAGGCCGACGTGATGGCCAAGGCGATGGAGAGCGCGAAGATCAACATCGTCGGCGGCGACGGCGCCTTCTTCGATCGCTTCGTGAAGGCGGTCTCGCTCGGCAAGTCGGCGGACGGCATGATCGAGGAGAGCTCCACGCTCAAGGCGCTCCTCTCGGACTACCTCACGGGGAACGGCAGCCTCCCGCAGGACCTCAAGGAGGTGCTGAGCCGGCCTGCGCTCGACTCGACCGCGGTCCGCAACCTCACCATCTCGGCGGCCCTCTCGAAGTTCATGTCCGGCGCCGACGGCGTCACGCGGGAGAAGCTCCAGAAGCTGATCGACCGCGCCAAGGACATGGGCCTCGAGTGAGGCGCGCGCCGCGCGTCGACCTTCGGGCTCGACGCGCGGCGTGACCATCCCCCCTTCGGGCCGCCCCCTTCGGGTCGACGCTCCGCCCGCTCGGACCTCGAGGTGCCCGAGAGCGCTCCCCGAGGGCGCGCACCACGACCTTCGCGAACCCATGCTGCGCCGAGGCCCTCCCTCGGCCCGGCGGTCCCGGCGACGCTCCGTCGCCCAGCAGAGGATGAGCTCGCATGGCAGACGACAGCGAGACCGAGACCGCCCTCGAAGGCGGGAACTACGAGGTGGTCCGGGCGCGCCTGGTCGCGCAGGCGAAGGAGCTCGGCGCCCGCATCGATCGGCTCAACGAGCGGCGCCGCGAGGTCTTCGGCGGCACCGAGCTCGAGGTGGTCGCGAACGAGCGCGTGCGCACCGAGAACAACTGCGTCCCACGCGACATCGTGAACGTCGGGGGCCAGCTCCTCTTCGGCTACAACGTCTTCCTCGGGCTGAAGAAGGAGACGACGGTCGGCGACATCCTCTCGGTGCACCGCTTCGCCGAGACCGCGGACGGCTACGATCTCGGCGAGGTCCCGGCCCTCGAGGTCGACTTCCTCGCCGACGAAGGCTTCCGCAAGGAGCTCACGACGCTCTACTCGTACTTCAAGGAGGCGCGCCTGCTGCAGCTCCGGAAGACCGACACGCGCTTGCTCGCGGTCTTTCAGATCGGCGCCTCGACGAGCGAGATCCGCGTCTTCCGCTGGCGCATCGATCCGAGCGGGCGCGTCACCTTCATGGACGCCCGCGGCGAGGGCGACCACGTCTTCCCGAAGGCGTACGACTTCGAGTGGGTGCCGGTCACGCGCAACGATCAGGTCCAGGGCCGCTACCCGCACCTGTCGATCCTCGACGAGATCTTCGTCGAGACCACCGGCGGCGACCTGACGATCAAGGTGGAGAACAACACGGAGACCGGCCGAGGCATCTACGCCGAGCCGGTCGACGACCCGAACCAGGCGCTCGACGACGCGCAGGTCCGTTACGCGAAGGTCGGCAGCCTCATCCTGCTCGAGATCCTCCCCTTCCGTGAGCAGAGGAAGCGCTACTTCGTCTACAACGGCCGGATCCAGCGCGTGACACGCATCGACGCGATCGGCACGGCCTGCCGGAGCCTCCCCGAGGACCAGGGCATCCTCTTCCCGGGCGGCTTCTACCTCGAGACGGGCGAGCAGAAGATCTTCGACGAGGACGTCGCGGGGCTCGAGCTCAAGCGCGTGATCCAGTCACCGAACGGCGAGGACATGCTCTACGTCTTCCACCGTCGCGACGAGGGCCTCTACCAGCTCCTGCCCTACAACGTGATCCGCAAAGAGCTGCAGACGCCGATCCGCGCGCACGGCTTCAGCCTCTTCGACGACGGAAAGATGGTCGTCTTCCGCGCGACCGAAGAGCCGACGCGCGTGCACCCGATGCAGATCTGGCGGACGCCCTTCACGAGCGCCGAGTACGCCGCCAAGGCCCCCACGAACGGCTCTTTCCTCGCGAAGGTGGGCAACGCAGATCTCGTCCGCGGCGTGAGCGACTGCTTCACCATCCGCCGGCTGATCGAACGCGCCGAGCCGAGCCGCGCGAACTACGAGGTGCTGATCAAGACGATCACCCGCACCCTCGACGCCTATTACTGGCTCGGCCACGAGGAGGTCGGCGCGCTCGACGCGAGCCTCACGGAGCTGCGGCGCACGGCCGAGCTCATCGTCGACGAGTTCGAGAAGCTGCTCGCGCTGCGGCAGCGAGCGGCCGCCGAGCTCGACGTGGCGAAGGCGAAGCAGGCCGAGATCCTCGCGAACGTCCGCGCCGCCGAGCTGAGCTCGGTCGAGGGCTTCATGCGCGCCCTCACGCAGCTCCGCCACCAGCGCGGGGCGCTCATCACGCTGAAGGAGGTCCGCTACGTCGATCTCGAAGCAGCGGACGCGCTCGAGGCGGAGATCGTCGAGCAGTTCGACCGGGTGAGCCGGGCGTGCGTGAGCTTCCTGCTCGGTGACGACGCCCTCGTCCCGATCCGCGGCCGGCTCGAGGCCATCCTCGCGCGCGTGGACGAGTGCCGCACCGTGGCCGAGATGGCGCCGCTCGGCGCCGAGCTCGACGAGACGGGTGAGGGCCTCGACGTGATCAGCGAGATCGTCCAGGGCCTCGACGTCGACGACGCGACCGCGCGCACGCAGATCCTCGAGGGCATCAGCGAGGTCTACGCGCTCCTCAACCGCGTGCGCGCCAGCGCGGTCGCGCGTCGGCGCGAGCTCGCGAGCCAAGAGGGGCGCGCGGAGTTTGGCGCGCAGTTCAAGTTGCTCGCCCAGGCCGTGAGCAGCGGGCTCGCGCTCGCCGAGACACCCGAGCGGTGCGACGAGCAGCTCTCGCGCCTGATGGTGCAGCTCGAGGAGCTCGAAGCGCGCTTCAGCGAGCTCGACGAGTTCACGGCCGACCTCGCGGTCAAGCGCGAGGAGATCTACGAGGCCTTCAGCACCAAGAAGCAGGCACTCCTCGACGCGCGGCAACGCCGCGCCGAGGGGCTGATGGACGCGGCGAGCCGCATCCTCGAGGGCGTCGGCCGGCGAGCGCGCACGTTCAAGGCGCCGGACGAGCTCCACGCCTACTTCGCGTCGGACCCGATGGTCACCAAGCTGCGCCAGATCGGCGCGCAGCTCCGAGAGCTCGGCGACTCGGTGAAGTCCGACGAGGTCGACGCGCGCATGAAGAGCGCGCGCCAGGACGCGCTCCGCGCGCTGCGCGATCAGGTGGACCTCTTCGAAGAAGGCGACCTCATCCGGCTCGGCAAACACCGCTTCAGCGTGAACACCCAGCCGCTCGAGCTGACGATGGTGCCCCGCGGCGATCGCATGGCGATTCACCTCACGGGCACCGACTTCTACGAGCTCGTCGACGATCCCGAGCTCGAGGCCACGCGGCCCTATTGGTCGCAGGAGCTCGTCTCCGAGACGCCGACGGTCTATCGGGCCGAGTACCTCGCGACGGGCATCCTCTTCGACGCCGAAGAGAACCGCGACGGCCTGACCATCGAGGCGCTCCACGAGGCGCAGCGCACCGAGGGCGGCCTCGCCGAGGTCGTGCGGCGCGTGGCGTCGACGCGCTACGACGAGGGCTACGACCGAGGTGTCCACGACGCGGACGCGACGCTCATCCTCGAGAAGCTGCTCACCCTCCGCGACTCGGCGGGGCTCCTTCGCTACGCCGCGACGCCGCGCGCGCTCGCCTGCCTCTTCTGGGCGCACGCGCCGTCGCCGATGGACGTCGCGCGAGGCGCGTCCACCCTCGACTCGCGCCCGCGGGGCGCCCCCGACGACGGGATGAAGACGGATGCCGCGCGGGGCATCCGGATCGATCGCGACGCGCTCCACCGGCGCGCGCGGAGCCTCGGTCGCCTGCGCCACGCCTTCGGGCACACCGACGAGCTCGCGGCCTTCGGACAGGAGCTCGCGGCCCACATCCGCTCTTTCCACACCGCGCACGGCATCCCGTGCACCGAGGGCGAAGCGCGCCTCGCGGGGCGCTATCTCGTCGAGGAGCTGATGGTCGAGCGGCCCCGCTTCGCGACCAGCGCGGACGCCACGCAGCTCCGTGACGCGCTGCTCCGCCGCCTCGACCTCGACGGCACGCGCCGCGCGTTCGAGGAGGACCTCGAGGCGAGCGGCGGCGGCCTGCGCGCGCGCCTCGCGCTCGTCCACGCCTGGCTCGACGCCTTCGTGCGGCGCAGCGACCGCGACGCCGCGAGCCCGGTCACGAGCGCGGCTAGGGGCCCGGTCGCGAGCCACGGCGTCGCCCACCTCGCTCACGCGAGCTTCGAGGCCGCCGCGCTCCTGCTCACGCCCAGCCTCGACCGCGAGCCCTCCAGCGCGCTCACGCGCGCCGAGGTGGAGGGTCTGCTCGGCCAGCACCCGCGCATTCAGGGTCGGACGATGTCGCTGCGCCTCGACGAGACGCTGGAGCGCCTCAGCGAGTTCGTCCACCACCGCGTGCCCGGCTACCGCAGCTACCGTGAGGTGCGCCACGGCTTCCTGGAACGCCAGCGCGTCCGGCTGCGGCTCGACGAGTACAAGCCGCAGGTGATGAGCGCCTTCGTGCGCAACCGGCTCATCAACGAGGTCTACCTGCCGATCATCGGAGACAACCTCGCCAAGCAGCTCGGCGCGGCGGGGGCGGGCCGGCGGACGGATCTCATGGGCCTCCTCCTGCTCGTCTCACCGCCCGGCTACGGCAAGACGACGCTGATGGAGTACGTGGCCAACCGACTCGGGATGGTCTTCATGAAGGTGAACGGCCCGAGCCTCGGGCACTCGGTCACCTCGCTCGACCCGGAGGAGGCGCCCAACGCCACGGCGCGGCAGGAGGTGGAGAAGATCAACCTCGCCTTCGAGATGGCGCAGAACGTGATGCTCTACCTCGACGACATCCAGCACACGCACCCGGAGCTCCTGCAAAAGTTCATCTCGCTCTGCGACGGCACGCGGCGGGTCGAGGGCGTCTGGAAGGGGCGCACGCGCACCTACGATCTGCGCGGCAAGAAGTTCTGCGTCGTGATGGCGGGCAACCCGTACACGGAGAGCGGCGAGAAGTTCCAGATCCCCGACATGCTCGCGAACCGCGCCGACACGTACAACCTCGGCGACATCCTCGAAGGGCGCGAGGAGGTCTTCGCGCTCAGCTACATCGAGAACGCGCTCACCTCGAGCCCCGCGCTCGCGCCGCTCGCGACGCGCGACCAAGGCGACGTCTACAAGGTCGTGCGCATGGCCAAGGGCGAAGAGGTGGCGACGAGCGAGCTCTCGTACGGCTACGCCGCGGGCGAGCTCGAGGAGATGAAGACGGTCCTGCGCCACCTCTTCCGGGTGCAGGACGTGCTGCTGCGCGTGAACGCCGAGTACATCCGGAGCGCGTCGCAGGCCGACGCCTTTCGCACCGAGCCCCCCTTCAAGCTGCAGGGCAGCTACCGCAACATGAACAAGCTCGCCGAGAAGGTCGTCGCGGCGATGAACGACGACGAGGTCGAGCGGCTCGTCGACGACCACTATCTCGGCGAGTCGCAGACGCTCACGACCGGCGCGGAGCAGAACCTGCTCAAGCTCGCGGACCTCCGCGGTCGACTCGCCCCCGAGCAGGCGGAGCGCTGGACGCAGATCAAGCGCGAGTTCGTCCGTCTACGCTCGCAGGGCGGCGGCGACGACGACCCGGTCACCCGGCTGACGGGGACGCTCTCGGGCCTGGGCCGCGAGCTCGAGTCGATCCGCGACACGATCCTCACGGCGGCCGAGCGCGCGGCGGCGGCGCGCGCCGCGAGCGAGCTCGCGGCCGAACGCAGCGCCGTCGACCGCGCGCGCGCGACCCACGACACGAACGGCGACGCCTTGCTCGCGGCGCTGGGCCCGAAGCTCGACCAGCTCGGCGAGGCCCTGGCGCGCCTCGCGAGCCCGAAGGTCGAGGTCAAGCTCGAGGCCCCCTCGCCGGGCCCCCTCACCAGCCGAGAGCTCGGGGCGACCGCCGATCAGCTCGCGGCGCAGGCAGAGCTCTTCGAGCGCACGCTCCTCCCCATGGTCCAGAGCACCACCCGGAACCTGGACGACACGAAGTCGCTGCACGACCACATCATCCAGCTCCTCGACCTCGTGCGACGCATGGACACGAAGTTGCGAGAGACCTACGGCCTCTGAGCGCCACCAGCTCTGCCGCGCCATCTGAGCGCTCCCGCTCCGACACCTCATCGGCAGGGTGCGCGGGCCATCGACGCACATCGACGCACATTGGGGGCTCGGCGTCAGAGTCATCGTGATCGACACAGCGGCGCGCCAGCCCGAGCGACGATTGACACACCGTGGCACGACGAAGGTGCTCGCTGGGACGGAACGGCTCGCCCTCGTCTGGGTGACGAGGCGACGCCGCCGCAACGCCTGAGCCCTCTCCGGACGCTCAATCCCCACGGCGCCCGTCGCCGCCCCCACGCGGTGGAGCCTGCGCCGAGGCCCGCGCGATGTCGTCGTCGAGCCCCTCGGCCGCGGCCACCCGTCGCGCGAGCTCACCGACGAAACGTGCGAGCGGTCCTCCGTCGACGATCGCGTGGTTCGCGCTCACGGTGACGCAGAGCACCTCGCGGGGCGCGGTATCGTTGGGGTCGGTCGACGCCCGAGTCGTCGTCCCCCCGACGATCACGGAGAGATCGTGCAGGCCAGGCGCGCTCAGCCCATAGCCCGCGCCCGAGCCGAACATGCCGACCGCCGACACGAGGGCCGAGCCGGTGTGTCGCTGCGCGAGCTCCGGCGCGGCGAGCAGCGCGCGATACGAAGCCCGCCGAACGACGCTCGGCAGCGCGAGGAGCGCGCGCGTCGCGCGGCGCTTCGCGGGCGAGGTGGTGCGCATGCCTCGCTCCCGCACCGAGCGCAGCTCGTCGTGCAGCGCGCGCGGCCCGCGACGGTCGATCCCACGGAGGACGTGGGCGTACGGGAACGAGCGCCCTTCGTGCTCGACCTCGACGATCGTCGTCACGTCCACCTCGTCGAAGAGCACGAGCCGCCCCCGCCAATCTCGCCGGGCGTGGACCTCGGGGTGATGTGCGAGCGCGCCCCCGAGCGCGTGCAGGAAGAACGCGGTCAGCGACGGTGACCCCCCGTCGCGCTCGCGCTGGGCTCGCAGCCTCCGGTGCGCGAGCGTCACGTCGAGCTCCACGAGGCCGTGCATCATCGGCTTGCCGCGGCCGAGGTGGAGCGTGTCGAGCACCAAGCGTCGCTCCGGCGGGAAGGGAACACGTCGCGCAGACATGCGCGGAGCATAGCTCCGTGCAGAGCGCGGCGGGCTCGCACGCGAGAGCGGGCTCGCTCGCGAGCGCGGGCTCGCACGCGAGGCACACCGGGCTCGCACGCGAAGCGCAGCGGGCTGCACGCGAGGGCGGGCTCGCAAGCGAGCGCGGGCTCGCAAGCGAGCGCGGGCTCGCAAGCGAGCGCGGGCTCGCTCGCGACGTGCAGCGGGCTCGCAAGCGAGCGCGGGCTCGCGCGCGAAGCGCAGCGGGCTCGCACGCGACGTGCAGCCGATCGGCCGCGCGCGGGACGCGGATCCGCGTCGACGCGCACCGGACGAGCGACAACGCGCGTATGCGTCGGGGAATGCGCGCTCGAGCGGCGCGCGACCCGCCGCGGGCACGCGCCGTGCTTCACGCGGGGCGTGCCGTGGGGGGCGCGGAGGCGTGCCGCCACGGCGAGCGTAGGGCCACGTGGTGGCTCTGGGTGTGGTGGCGTCGTGTCGCGGGCCGCGAGCGGCGGCCACACGCCCTCATCTCGGCGGAGGAAGAAGAGAGTATGTGGAAGAGACATCCGTTCTCATGGAATCGATCAGCGACGCTGTTGGTGGCTTCGCTCGCGCAGGCTTGCATGATGTCGCCGACGGACGGGACCGAGCTCGCGTCGACATCGTCGGCTGTTTCGTTCAGCGGCTACGCCACCAGCGCGTCTCAAGAGGTGCAGGTCGAAGCCTTCAACCCCTCGACGCGCGCCTGGGTCGCGATCGCGTCCCCCGTCCCTGCCAGTGGCGCCACGCAGACCCTTTGGGGATCGCAGTGGCACGGCTGGAGCCTCAACCGCGCGATCCCGAGCGTCTACTGGACCCCCGGCGCGGCCGGCGCCAGCGCGCGAGTCCGCGCTCGCCTCACGACGGGGAACACCGTGGTCTCCGGACATGAAGATGCGTGGACGTGCCTCGCGCAGTCCGGCAGCAGCGCCGACTTCGTCGAGCGCTGCACGGTGCCGGAGACGACGATCTGTACGAGCAACTTCCTGCCGTTCTCGGCGCGGCGCAGCCCTTGCCCGCCGCGCTCGCTCCGCTTCACGCCGACCTCGGGCGCGCGCACCTACGTGCGCCTCCCCGACGCGACGACCACGGGCGTGATCCCGACCGCCACCCGGACGATCGAGTGGCGCGGTGACGCGGCCAGCTTCGTGGATCTCTTCGACGCGATCCCGGGCCCGGAGGGGTTCTCGCGAGGCGGCGTCAACGTGGTCCGCGTCCGCTATCCGAGCGACCGGAACGTGGACGCTCACGTGAGGGTCGACCCGGTCGCGCTCTCCGCCAGCGTACCCCGGCCGATCCCTCCGGGGTTCGGCGCCGCGCGCACGTATCGCCAATACGACGTCGGCGAGTGCTCGCTGTTCATGGGGTGGCGCAACCTGCTCACCGACTCCATCGCGCCCGCGCTCGAGGAGAGCCTCCGGGGGATCGTGCTCCCCGAGATCGGGGCCGTGGACGTGTATCCGCTCTCGCGCCTCGAGCTCTTCCCGGTGCTGCGGTCGGACGGCCAAGACGCCGTCCGCTTCGCCGGCCGCTTCAACCTCGTCTCGCACTCGCTGGGAGACCTGGGCAACGCGCTGATCGCCATCAACGTGCGGATCACGGCTCGTGGGGGTCGGATCACCGCGACCGTGGAGCCCGACGCGAGCAACGTCGTCTACGACCCGCAGGGCTTCGGCGCGCTCGGGATCGCGTTCGGAGTGCGGACCCGTGAGCAAGTGGAGACACGCATCCGGACGCGGATCGCAGCCGAGATCCCGAACAGGCTCACCGCCCTGCTGCCGGCGCAAGCCGCTCTCGTCGCCATCGATCGCGTCGACGTTCGCGTGGACGGCATGAACGTCGTGCTCGCCGAGACGCGTCAGGACACTCAGTATGACCTGCTGCGCCTCGCCGGCCTCTGCAACCGGCCGGCGATTCTCCCCGGCGGCAACGAGGCGGGGATCCTCTTCTCCTACTTCGATCCGCCTTCGCCGGGTGACCCTCGTCCGCTCGGCGAGACGAGGCCCTGATCGGCGCGGCTCCGAGGAGCGACAGAGGCGCGCGTCGGCCCGAGCGCCGGCGCGCGTCGGGCCGCGTCGAGGGCGTGAGCCCCTTCCGGCGCCGCGCGACCACGTGAGTCGCGCGACGCCGGGGCGAACCCGGGCGAGCGAGGCGGGCGCTCCGCCCCGAGCGAGTCGCGCCGCTCGGCCCCGATTCGGGTAGGCTCGCCCGGTGCACGCGCGCGTCGCTCCTGCGAGCCCCACCCACGATCTGAAGCTGAGCTTCATCGGCACGCACGGCGTCGGCAAGACGACCCTCTGCTACGGCCTCGCCGCCCGCCTCAAGGCCCAGGACGTCGTCCTCGACATCGTCCACGAGGTCGCCCGGCGTTGCCCGCTCCCCATCAACGAGTCGACGAGCCTCGCGGCCCAGTCCTGGATCCTCCACACCCAGATCGCCGACGAGCTCGTCGCGTGCTCACGGCACCCGGTCGTCGTCTGCGACCGGAGCGTGCTCGACAACTACGTCTACCTGCTCCTCTCCGGCCGCGCGGGCGCGGGCCTCGAAGCGCTCGTGACGAGCTGGCTGCCGAGCTACGCGCTGCTCGTCTACGTGCCGATCGTCGACGCGCCGCGCGCCGACGGGCTCCGCTCGACGGACCCGGAGTTCCAGCGCGCGGTCGATCAGCGGCTGCGCCGAGAGCTCGAGCGACGAGGCGTCGCCCCGCTCGTGCTCGATCCGCTCGCCCGCGAGGCGTGGCTCGACGTGGTCGAGGCAGCCGTGCTCGCGCGCATCGCCTCGCCGCAGCTTCCGCTGCTCGGATAGGCGCGCGAGCCGTCGAGGACGGCTTCCCCATCGGCGCCGCGCGGTAGTACGGTCGGCGTGGCGGCCCTTCGGGCGCGCGGAGGTCGGACGTGACGAGAGCCCCCAAACCCCCTGTCGTCGGGTGCCCCGTGCTGCGAGCGCTGTTGATGCGTCACGCAGAGATCTTCGGCTCGGATCAGGAGCTCGAGCCCGTCATCGTCGAAGCGCTCCGAGCATCGCATCGTGACGACAAGAAGGAGGCGAAGGCGCTCGCGGAGCTGCACGTCGAGCGCGCGCTCTCGTTCAACCGGGCCCGCCTCGCTGCCTTGCTCCAGCGATTGCCGAGCTACGAGGCGGACGCCGCCGCGATCCGCGCGATCGCCCCTCGCCCCACGCCGAAGACCTCGAAGAGCTGGGGCGAGGAGCTCTACGCAGTCGGCGCGCGCCTGATGGAGGCCGAGCTCGCCGCGCGACCCGAGCCGGAGCCCGCCCTCGAGCGTGAGGCCGCGGCGGCCGGGCGAGCGTGGATCGGTGTCACGGTCTGGCCGGCAGAGCTGAAGGGGATCCGTTGGTGGGGAGAGGCGACGGACCTCGGCTCCGCGTGCCAAACGGCGGCCGAGACCGCAGGTCGGCTCGACGCGTGGCTCGCGTGGCCCGATGAGGCAGCCGCAGCGGCTCGGGTCGCATCGCTGAAGCCGCCGTCGTTCGAGGCGTACCTCGGCGCACTCGAGGGGCGCTGAAGCGCGACCGCCGACGCGAGCTGCCAGCCCGTGGTCACGCCCCGAGGCGCGTCGCCAACGCGAGGTAGGCGTCGCCCGCGGCCTCTCGGCTCATGCCCTTCTTCGCGGCCCACGCATCCCATTTGGCGCGACCGCGCACGTCGAGCATGCCCGGTCGGCTACCCGTCACGTCGCCGACCGTCGCTTGTTTGTAGAGCGCGTAGAGGGCGAGCATGTCGGAGGTCCCGGGTGTGCTCGGCAAGGAGTTCACGCGCTGGACCGCCGCTTCGAGCTCTTCTCGCGTCGCCATCACGCGACGCTACCAGCCATCGCGGAGGTTGGGCACGCCCGATCCGAGACGCGGCGCTCGCGCCGCTCGCCCTCGCGGAGGTTGGGCACGCCCGATCCGAGACGCGGCGCTCGCGCCGCTCGCCCTCGCGGCAACCATCCCCCTCGCGTGGTTGGAACCCACCTGTTCCCCAGTTGGAACGATTCGTTCAAGTCACTCGAATCGTTCCTCGGCGTCTCCTATTCGAGGAGACCCTGTCCATGCCGAACGTCGCGATCATCTACTACTCGTCCACGGGAACCAACGCCGCCATCGCGGAGGCCATCGCCGAAGGCGCGCGCGCCGCGGGGGCGGAGGTCCGGCTTCGCCTCGTCGCGGAGACGGCGCCCGACGCCGCGATCGACTCGAACCCGAAGTGGCGCGCCTTCGTCGACGAGAAGCGCGGGGAGCCCCGCGCGACGCCCGCCGATCTGGAGTGGGCCGACGCGGTCGTCTTCGGCACGCCGACCCGCTTCGGGAACATGGCCGCGCAGCTCAAGCAGTTCATCGACACGCTCGGCGGCGCCTGGTTCCAGGGCAAGCTCGCCGACAAGGTCTACGCCGGGTTCACGAGCGCGATGAACGTCCACGGCGGCCAGGAGGCGACGCTGCTCGCGCTCTACACCAGCATCCACCACTTCGGCGGCTACATCGTCACGCCGGGCTACACCGACCCCGTCACCTTCGCCAGCGGCGGCAACCCCTATGGCGTGAGCGTGACGACCGGCCCCGAGGGGAGCGGACCGAGCGAGCACGACCTCGCGCACGCGCGCTACCTCGGTCGCCGCGTCGCCGAGGTCGCTGCTCGGCTGCGAGCGCCGCGGGCCGAGGTCTCTGCCGCCTGACCTCGCGCGATCCCTCCACAGAATCGGAGTCGAGTCAGCTCCTGACCGCCCTGCCCGGGCGAGCCATAGGGATGAAACCGGCCGCCGATTTTCGCTGTGATTTCTTGGCGTGCGAGTCG
>JAHBWH010000191.1 GCA_019637115.1 Myxococcales bacterium
CGGGACGGGAGGGGACGGGAGGGGACGGGAGGGGACGGGAGGGGACGGGAGGGGACGGGAGGGGACGGGAGGGGACGGGAGGGGACGGGAGGGGACGGGAGGGGGGCCCGGGCTCGAGAGCTACAGCGCCTTGCGTCCTTCGAGGGCGCGGCCGAGTGTGACTTGGTCGGTCAGCTCCAGCTCGCCGCCGTGCGGGACGCCGCTCGCGATGCGTGAGACCCGCACGCCGAGCGGGCGCAGCACCTCCGCCACGTAGAGGGCCGTCGCCTCGCCCTCCACCGAGAGCGGGGTCGCGACGATGACCTCCGCCACGCCGTCCTCGCGCGCGCGGCGCGCGAGGGGATCGAGCGGCAGATCCTCGGGGCCAATACCATCGAGCGGCGCGAGCAGGCCGTGGAGCACGTGGTAGCGGCCTCGGAAGGTCCCGCTCCGCTCGATCGCGGCGAGATCCGGCACCCGCGCCACGACGCAGAGGACGGTCGGATCGCGGCGCGGATCCGTGCAGACCAGGCAGCGCTCGTCCGCGCCGTAGTTGCCGCAGACGACGCAGCGCCGGACGCGATCGTGGATGCTGCTCAGCGCGCCGCCGAGCGCGCGCGCGTACATCGGATCTTGCCCGAGCACGTAGAACGCGAGCCGCGAGGCCGTCCGCTCTCCGACGCCGGGGAGGCGCGCGAAGAGCGTGACGAGCTCCGCGATCGGGTCGGCGCTCAACGACTCAGCCCATGCCGGGGATCTTGAGGCCGCCCGAGACCTGCTCGAGCTCCTTGTCCACGTGCTCGCGCGCCATCTGCAGCGCGGCGTTGGCGGCGGCGACCACGAGATCGGAGACCATCTCGAGGCCCTCGCCCTCGAGCGCCTTCGGGTCGATCGTGACGCTCACGAGCTCGGCGCCGCCGTTGACCTTCACCTTGACCTGATCGTTGCCCGCGCCGGCCTCGAACTCCTCGGTCTTCAGCTCCTCGCGGCGCTTCTCGATCTTGCGCTGCATGCGGCTCGCTTGCCGCATCAGCTCTGCCATGCCTCCACGAAACTTCATCCGTCTACCTCGCGTGAGCTCGTTGCCCGTCCATGGGGCTGCGGTGTTGGGGACTCTCGGGCTGGGGCCCGGATGGGCTCGTGGCGAGCCCGGTGCGATGGGTCGAGACCCTCGGCTGCAGGGCGCCGAAGGCGTGAGAGGGGGCAGAGTGTCGCACCCCGAGCGCGCGTGTCGAGCGCTCCTGACGGTCCTGTCGAAGGACTCCTCGACGAACGTCGCCGCTTCTCGAGAGATGCACCCCGAGCGCGCGTGTCGAGCGCTCCTGACGGTCCCGTCGAAGGACTCCCTCGACGAACGTCTCCTCGTCTTCTCGAGAGACGCACCCTGAGCGCGCCGAGCGGAGCCTTCGACGGACGACTAATCGCCCTCCAACCGTACCTCGAGGTGACCCCTCGCCTCGGGGAAGACCTCGATGGCGTCGAGCACGGCGGGGTGGTTCAGCGCCTGACGGCGCTTGGCGGTCCGCTCAGCGTCGCGGCGGGTCGCCTCGATCGCGGCGACCGTTCGCCCCTTCGCGTCCGCGGCGGCGTCGAAGCGCACCTCGATGGCCGGCCGACCTCCGAGGCGGCGGGCGGCGGCCTCTGCGATCGCGTCCTTCGCGGCGGGCGCGTCGGCTTGGCGTCCGTAGAACGAGCCGTGCTGGAAGGAGAGGACGATCCGCTCGGCGGAGACGATGCGCGGCACGCCGTGCTCGAGGACCGCGGCGAGCGCCGGCTTCGCCTCTCGGAGCGAGGCGATGAGCGCCTCCCACTCTTGGAGGGCGGGGCGCAGCACGCGCGCGCCCGGCGCCGTCGAAGGGTGCGAGGTGGAGCCATTTGGCGTCGGTTCATGGGACGCGTCGGCTCCCGGCGCGACGGCTGGCGCGACGGCAGGCGTGACGGCAGGCGTGACCGAAGGAGCGCGCGACGCGGGGCTTGGTTCGATGGCGATCGCGGCGTCAGGTGGGCTCTCGTCGTCGCTGCGCGGGTCGCCGCTCGGGCGCGGGCGGCTCTCGCGCGGTCGACCTCCCCCATCGCGCGCCATCGCGTCCCGCGCGAGCGCCTCCCAAGGCGGGATGGTGCCCGCGGCGCGGGCCTCCGCGCGGACGTCGGCCGCGCTCCGCGTGCGCGGCGGCTCGGGCGCCTGAGGGGCCCGGCCCGTCGGGCCCGTCGCGCTCGTCGGCCTGCTGCCGCCGCCCCCTCCGCCGCCGCTCGTGACGTGCCGCTCGAGCCGCTCGAGGCGCGCGAGCAGCTCCCCGACGTCGCGGAGCGCGGGCCGCGTGGCGGCGCGCACGAGGCCCATCTCGAGCACGAGGCGCGGGGAGCTCGCCTTCGCCACCTCGTCCACGAGCTTGGCGACGATCGAGAAGACGCGCTGGAGCTCGGGCAGCTCGACGGTCTCGGCGAGCGCGCGCGTCGCCTCTCGCTCTTCGTCGACGAGGTCGACCAGGCCGCGATCGTCACCGCCCACGCGGAGCACGACGAGATCGCGGAGCGTCTGCACGAGCTGCCGGACGAAGTGGATGGGGTCGGCGCCCCGCGTCGCCGCGTCGTCGACCGCTCGGAGGACGGCGTGAGCGTCCCCCGAGAGCGTGGCGTGCAGCGCGCCGTGGAGCAGCGCGCGCCCCGCGATCCCGAGGTGGCGGGCGACCTCCTCTCCGACGAGCTCGGCGCCGCCGAACGCGACGAGCTGGTCGAGGAGGGTGAGGGCGTCTCGCATCGACCCCGCGGCCTCGCGCGCGACCAAGGCGACGGCGTCGTCGTCGGCCTTCACGCCTTCGGCGCTCAGGATCGCGCGTACGCGCTCGGCGACCACGGCCTGCGGGATGAGGCGGAAGTCGTAGCGCTGGCAGCGAGAGCGGATGGTCACGGGGACCTTGTGGCTCTCGGTCGTCGCGAAGATGAACTTCACGTGTGGCGGGGGCTCCTCGAGCGTCTTCAAGAACGCGTTGAAGGCGCCCGTCGAGAGCATGTGCACCTCGTCGACGATCACGATCTTCGATCGGTCGCGCGAGGGCCGGTAGGGGAGCGACTCCTGGAGCCGTCGGACGTCGTCGACCGAGTTGTTCGACGCGCCGTCGATCTCCTGCACGTCCATGTCGACGCCGGCGGTGATGTCGAGGCAGATCTGGCAGGTGTTGCAGGGGGTCGGGGTGGGCCCGGTCTCGCAGTTCAGCGCCTTGGCGAGGAGCCGAGCGGTGGTGGTCTTGCCGACGCCACGGACCCCCGTGAAGAGGAAGGCGTGCGCGACGCGATCCGAGCGGATGGCGTTGCCGAGCGTCCGCGCGACGTGCTCCTGCCCCACCAGCTCGTCGAAGGTCTGGGGGCGATATTTTCGGGCGAAGACGGTGTAGGCCATGGATCGAGCTCGGCGCGGTCCGTCGAAGAGCTCCGTCCTTCGACGGACCTGCGCGTTCTTGTGGGGGAGGCTCCGCTCGGCGTCGAGCAGAGGGCGTTCTAGCGCGAACGCCGGGAGGTCGTCAGGTCGTCCCAGGTCGGCTCGATGCGCTGGTGAGGCACGGTGAGCACGCGCATGCGCAGCAGGACGCGGGTGACGGTCGACGTCGTGACGTAGCCCTTTCGCTGCGTGTGCTCGAAGACCGCCTCGCAGCCAGGCCGTGGCCACGGGTGCGTCACCTCGAAGGCGTCGTCCTGCTGGAGCTGTCCGCCCGCGAGCCGGGCCCCGAGCAACGTGCTCTCGGTGTCGGGGCGGCCGGTCTCCCGGTCGATCACCTCGATGCAGCGCATGCTCCAATCGCAGCCGTAGATGCGGTTGCGGGTCCAGACCTCGAGGGCCCGCCAGGGGCTGACCTCCATGCCCTGGCGCCCCGTCTCGTAGACCATCTCGACCTCCACGAAGGGGGGTAGGGTCGAGGCGGTCGCGTCATCGGCTTCGAAGCTCACCGCGCTACCGTACCGCGAACCGTGGCCCACCGGCGACCGTTCGGTGTCCCTCGGCGCAGGGAGCCGCGTTTGGGCGGCGCGGCCGCCTGCGGGCGGTTGGGCGGCTGTCGGGCGGCTGTCGGGGCGGCTGTCCGCAGGCGGCGCCGAGGGGGCTGTCCGAGGCGGCCGTCCGCGGGCGGGCTGTTCGGGGGCTGTCGCCGTCAGCGGAGCGTGGTGGCGTAGTACGCGAGCGCCAAGAGGGCGCCGAAGCTCACGAGGCCGAAGGCCCAGACCGCGGCGCTGGCCCACCCCGTCGCGGCGCGCGGCTGGGGCAGATCGACGACCGTGTCGAGCACTCCTGGTGGGGGCGCGGGGGGGAGGCTGCCGAGCGGGCGCGGAGGCAACCCGGCGGGCTCGCTCGACGAGAGCTCCGCGCGCTCTTCGGCGCTGATCACCACCGAGGTCGTCCCGGAGCGAGAACGCTCGGCCACCCGGCGTCGGCGAGAGACCAGCCGGGCGGCGTCCGCGTCGAACGCGGCGAGGGCCTCGAGCATCCCGCGGGCGTCCGCGAAGCGCTCGGCGGGGTCCTTGGCCAACGCCCGGCGCACGACGTCCTCGAGCCGTGGATCGATGCGCAGCTCCGGGCGGACCTCGCTCATCTTCGGGATCGGCTCGAAGAGGTGCGCTCGGAGGAGCTGCGAGCGGCGGTCGTAGTCGAAGGGGCGGCGGTCGGTGAGCAGCTCGAAGAGCAGGACGCCCGCCGCGTAGACGTCCGCCCGCACGTCGAGCGAGACGCCCGTGATCTGCTCGGGCGCCATGTAGGCGGGGGTGCCGACGACGCGACCCTTGCGCGTCAGCGTCCCCTCTTGGCTGAGCTCGTCGACCGAGAGGAACTTCGCGAGGCCGAAGTCGAGGATCTTCGCCCAGAGGCGGGGCTCTTCGTCCCGTTCGACGAGGAAGACGTTCGCGGGCTTGAGGTCTCGGTGGACGATCTGTTGATCGTGCGCGAACGCGAGCCCCTCGAGGATCTGCCGCATGAGCGAGAGCGCGAGCGGAGGGTCGAGCGGGCCCTCTTGCAGGCGATCCTCGAGGGTGTCGCCCGAGAGGTGCTCCATCGCGATGTAGACGCCCTCGTCGACGACCCCGAAGTCCGCGATGTCGACGATGTGCTCGTGCGTCAGGCGGCTGAGCGCGCGCGCTTCACGCTCGAAGCGGCGACGGAGTGACTGGATGTGACCGAGCGCTTCGTTCAGGACCTTGACGGCATAGAGGCGAGACTCGTTCGGCCGGGTGGCGCGGTAGACGACCCCCGTCGCGCCCGCGCCGATCCGCTCGACGAGCGTGTAGCCGTCGAGCGTGTGTCCGAGCAGCGCGTCCGGGGGGGTCACCTCGCGGAGGATAGCAGGCTGTCCCCGCTCTCTGCGCGCCTTTCCACGCGCCTTTTCGCCGCGTCGCCCGCTCTCCGCGTGGCGGGCGGCGCCGCCGACGAGGCGTCGGCGCGGACGCCCGACCGCGTGGTAACGTCGCGCCTCATGGCACGCCGCGTCTCGGTCCTCGCCTTCGCGTCGATCGCGCTCTCGTTCGCGGCCGTGGTCCCTTCGGGCCGCGCCATCGCGCCCGAGCCGCGCGCCGTGACGATCGCGGCGACGGGTGACGTCATGCTCCACCTCAAGGTGAACGCGGGCGCCGCCCAGCGGGGATGGGCGCACGTCTTCGGCGGGCTCGCACGCTCGCTCCGCGAGGACGAGATCGCGTTCGCGAACCTCGAGACGCCGCTCGTCGACGACATCCGCGAGCCGGTGACCGGCTCCCCACCGATCCTCGGCGCGCCCACCACGGCTGCTTCGGCCCTCGCGACGGCAGGCCTCGACGTGCTGGGTTGCGCCAACAACCACGCCTACGACCAGACGGGCGTCGGCATGGCGCGCACCGTCGAGGCGCTCCGCGTGGCTGGCGTGGTCGCCGTCGGCGCCGACGTCGACCCCGAGCGCGCCTACGCGGCCGAGGTCGTCGAGCGCGGTGGGCTGCGCGTCGCGTTCCTCTCCTACACCGAGCAGCTCAACCGAGGCGGGGGCGAGCGCGAGCCGCGCGCCACCGTCGCGTGGCTGCGGCACCGCGACCCCACCGAGGCGCTCCGCGCGGCGCGGTCGCAGGCGGATCTCGTCGTGCTCGCGATCCACTGGAGCCACGACTTCGTGCCTCGCCCGCTCGCGCGGCATCGCGCGCTCGCGCGCGCGTGGGTCGCAGCAGGCGCGGATCTCGTCCTCGGCACCGGGCCTCACGTGCTGCAAGAGGTCGAGCGGCTCCCCTCGCCGCGTGGCGACGCCGTGGTCGCCTACTCGCTCGGCAACATGGTCTCCAATCAGGGGCAACGCTGGCAGCCGCGTCGTCGTATCCCCGAGTGGGTTCACCCTGCGATTCGTCTCGCCGAGACCCGCGACGGGATCCTCTTGCGGACCCGGTGGTCGGTCGAGCGCGGCCGCGTCGGCGTCGAGGACGTGAGCGGGACGCCCCTGTGGACCATCAACGACTTCTGGGAGCGCGCGGCTCGCCGAGAGCGCCACCCGAGCTACGACATCCGGGTCGTTCCCCTGAGGGAAGCTCCCGACGACGTGCGCGCCGCGCGTATGGCGGCCATCGCGGCCGCGCTCGGACCCGAGGTTCGGCTAACCCCCTGAGCCGCGTTCCTCTCGCTTGGGTGTGCGGCTCGTCGCTGCTGCCCTCGACGAGTGCGCGGCGCGACGCGCGAAGACGCAATCTCTCGAAGAGACTCGTGACGGGCTGCTATGCTCTCTCGCCGCGGGCTCGCCGCGCGGATCGCGATCGTGCGTCACAGCGACTTCCTCGAAGGACTCACTCAGCTCCACCGGCTCGCGGATCCGGCCGAGCGTCGGTCCGTCTGGCGACAGAGCGTCGCGACCTTGGCGGCGGCCGTCGCCGACCATCGCCGCACCGTGCCGCTCGAGGGGCTCGACCCCGACGAGCTCCTCGGCTCCATCGAGCTGGCGCTCGAGACGCAGCTCGCCGACGACGTCGCGTGGCTCTCCCCGCCGGCGTCCGCGGCCGCCCTCTACGAGATCGCCTCGGCTCTGCCCCAGAGCGCCGCGAAGCGCGAGCTCGGGCGGCGCGTCCTCCAACGACTGCGCGCAGGTGAGGCCGAGACCTTCGTGGCCCTCGCGACGCAGCTCGCGTCGAGCTCTCGGAGGGCGCTCGCGGGCGCCGCGATGCGCGCGCGCGTCGCGCTCTCGCTCGACCTGCCGCTCGGCAGCGGCGTCCACGCCGACGGGCTCGCGCTCGCCCTCATCTCTCGCCGCGAGGTGTCGCGGGAGTGGCTCGTCGTCCCGTGTACGGGCTCGCTCCCGCAGCGACGGCTCGCCGCGCGGCTCCTCGAGCGGGCCGCGCGAGAGGCGGCGCAGCGATGGGTGGAGGGCGACGAGAGCGGCGTCCGGGTCTTCGAGACCGAGGTCGTCCGGGGCGCCTGGGAGCGCCTGCTCGGCGACCGCGAGAACCTCGTATGGCGCCACGTCGCGACCGCGCGGGGCCTGCTCAGCGAGGCGCGGCCGACCTTCCGCGAAGAGGTCGAGCGTCACCTCGACCCCGCGCTCGGGGTCACGGAGTGGCGTCGCGCCGCGGCGTCGCTCGCTGCGCGCATCGCGGTCGCTCCGAGCGAGGGGCTCGCCGCCTGTCGAGAGCTGCTCCAATCGCCGATCTTCGAGAAGGACCGTGGGCTCGCCGCCGCCATGGTCTTCGGCCTGCCGCGCGCGGCCGAGCGCGAGCCGGAGGCCGTCGAGCAGCTCCTCTCCCACCTCGTGCGGCTCGGCGGGCTCGACGTCACGGAGGCCCTCGTCGACCTGCGCTACGAGCGGGGCGAGGGCTTCGGGAGCTGGGCGGCGAAGCGGGCGCACGGTCAGCTCCTCGACGCGCTCGATCAGATGCGCAGCAAGGACGACGGGCAGAACGGGCTGAGCGCGGCGCTGCTCGACGAGCTCGAGCCCGACCCCGAGGAGCCCACCCTGCGCGCGCTCGTGCGCCGCGCGCTCGAGAGCTTCGTCAGCCACGGCGCCCGGGAGGCGAGCTTCGACGCGCAGGCGGCGCTCGAGCGCGCCGAGCGGCTCGTGGCCGAGCTCGAGTCGTCCGCGCGAGAGGACCCGACCGCGCGCGTGCGGAGCTTCCGCGCGCTCCGCGAGCTCGACCTCTCGCTGCTCGAGTCCGAGACCTTGGCGAACCTGCTCGCGCTCTCGGCGCGCGGCGAAGAGCCGGGCGAGGAGGTGCGTCCGCTCGGGGATCTCTTCCAGCGGCTCACGAACTGGCTCGTGATCCGCGAGGGGGAGCCGATCGAGACCGACGCGCCGGTGGCTCATCCGACGCTCCGGATGCGGAGGCTCCGCGCGATGCTCCATCTGGTGGACGCGGACGGCCGACGGGTCGACGATCGCGCGGAGCTCCTGCGGCAGCGGCGCCTGCTGACGACGCAGGTGCTCCTGCGCCGGCTGCGAGACGACGTGAACGTGCCGCTGCGGCGCGCGCTCTGCGCGACGGCGGCGCGCGCGTGCGACGCGATCGTGCGCGAGGACATCGTCGAGATCAGCGACGTGCTCCTCGTCGTGGGCCGCTCCATCGAGTCGCCGCGGGACCTGATCGCGATGGCCGAGGCGTCGATGGGGCCGGACCTGGAGGCCGCGCTCCTCGCCTACGCGCGGGTGGAGCGGGTCATCCAAGACAACCCGTCGGGCGGGCGTGGCGTCCGAGAGGCGCTCGAGGCGTTGGGCAAGCTCGCCTTCGAGCTCCCCGTCGCGTGCTCCCCCCGCGTCGAGGCCTTGCGGGCCGTCCTGCTGGAGCTTGGCCGAGCGCTCGAGCCCTGCGGCCTCGCGAGCTCGCTCCGCGAGGTCGTCGAGCTCTCCGAAGGAGAGACGCCCTTCAGCGCGCTGGAGGGCGCCGTCGGCGCGCTCGCGAAGCTGACCGTCGGGGCCGCGAGGCGACTCGGCCACATCCCCGAGGCCGAGCGCCCCGCGGTCGCCGCCGCCGTACGCTACCTCGACATCCACCTCGATCACGCGCTCCGCGGCACCGAGCCCTCGCATCGAGCCGCGGCTCGAGCGCCGTCCTCGAGCGCGCCTCGGCCCCTCCCGCTCGCGGGCGAGCTAGAGGAGGCGATCGAGAGCGTGGCCGACACGCTGCGCGAGGAGCTGCCGCACGCGCTCGCCGAGGTCACCCTCTTGGCCCTGCGTCGGGTCGCGTCGCTCCCGCTCGACGCCCCCCGCCAGTCGCGCCCGAGCTTCATCCAGAGCGCGCCGAAGGAGGCGCCGCTGCCAGCGTGGCTGCCGCCGAGCCGCATCCTCGGTGGCTTTTTCGTCACGCGCGCGATCGGCAACGGCGCCGTTGGCTCCGTCTTCGTCGCCAGGCGCGCCGAGTCTCGCCACGAGCCGAAGGCCGAGCTCTTCGCCCTCAAGGTCCCCGAGTACGCCGGCGGTGCGGCGCGCACGCTCTCCGAGGGAGAGTTCTTCGATCTCTTCCGAGAGGAAGCCGGGGCGCTGATGTCGCTGCCGCAGCAGGAGAACATCGCGCGCTTCGTGACCTTCGACGCGGGGGCCCGACCCAAGCCGATCCTCGTGATGGAGCTCGTCGAAGGCCCGAGCCTCGAGCGCGTCGTCGAGATTGGCGCCCTCGACATGAACCGCGCGCTCGCGATCCTGCGCGGGGTCGCGGCCGGCCTCGAGGCGATGCACGGCAAGGGCATCGCGCACCTCGACGTGAAGCCCTCGAACGTGATCTTGCGCGAAGGGGACGGGCTGCAGTCGGAGGTCCTCACCGTCGACCAGCCGGTCCTCGTCGACTTCGGGCTCGCGGGGCGGCGCCTCCGCCCGGGCTGCGGCACGGCCAGCTACGGCGCGCCGGAGGTCTGGGGCCACGACGAGAGCCGCAAAGGGCTCCCGCTCCCAGCGGACGTGTACGCGTTCGGCTGCCTCGCCTTCGAGCTCATGACGGGCACGACGCTCTTCGAGGAGGCACACGATCTCGCGACGATCACGGCGCATCTCCAGCACGACGGGATGCCCGCGCCGGTCGGCCGCCTCAGCACCGACCCTCGCACGGCGGCGTTCGCCGAGATCGTGCGGCGCTGCATCCGGCGCAACGCCGACGACCGGCCGACGATGGCGCAGGTGCGGCGGGCGCTCGAGAACGTCCGTCGAGACCTGGTCTCGCTCGAGTGGCCCATCCGCGTGGCATGAGCGGGCGACGAGCGAGGTCGTCCGCGCCGGTGCCCAAACGCGAAGACGCCACGCTCCTCGAGGAGCGTGGCGTCTTCGCGTCTCGGCGCCGCCCGGAGGCGGCTCCGCTCACTTCTTGCCGGCCTTCTCGGCTTCCTTGGCTTCCTTCGCGGCCAGGCGCGCGGCGCGCTTGTCCTCGACGACCGTGACGAGCGAGAGCTCGGGCTTGAGCGTCACGACGACACCCTCGGGAAGCGAGAGGTCCTTCACCTGGACCGTACCGTTCAGGTCGACCTCGGTGACGTCGATCACGATCTCGGCCGGCACGAGGTTCGGCCGGCAGCGCACGGAGACCGTACGCCGCGCGACGTTCACCGCGCCGCCCTTGACCTGACCGAGCGCGCGACCCGTGGTCCGGATCGGCACCTGGACCTCGACGTCGCGGTCCAGCGACACGCGATAGAAGTCCACGTGCAGCAGCTCGCGGGTGGCGGGCTCGACCGTCACGTCACGAACCACCGCGAGCTCCTCCTTGCCCTCGAAGGCGAGCGAGAAGAGCGTGTTGCGGCCGAAAGCGCCCCGGAGGTGCTTCTCGACGTCCTTCGGGTCCACCGTCAGCGGCGTGGGCTCGGCGCCCGGTCCGTAGACCACGGCCGGGATCTTGCCCTGGGCGCGCAACCGACGAGCGGGCCCCTTTCCGCGCTCTGCGCGGACCTCAGCCTGCAGCGTCTGCGTATCCATTTCTGGTTCTCCTTACGTCTTCGAGCGAAGCGGCCTCAGGAGGCCGTCTTCACCTCGAGCTTCACGGGGATCTGAACGCCCGCGCCGACCTTGAGGTGGATCTCGTAGCTCCCGGTGACCTTGATCCCGTCCTCGGGGAGCACGATCGAGCGCTTGTCGACGTCCTTGATGCCGCGCACCTCGAAGGCCTCGAGGATGTCCGCGACGGTGACGGAGCCGAAGAGCTTGCCGGTGTCGGCGTCCGCGACCTGCTTGGCGACGTGCAGGACGACGCCTTCGTAGATCTTGGCTCGCTCGAGCGCCTCCGCCTTGAGCCGCTCGAGCCGCTGCAGGGCGAGCTTCTTCTCGTGCTCGATCTGCTTGACGTTCTCGCGCGACGCGATGACGGCGAGGCCCCGCGGGATGAGGTAGTTGCGGGCGTAGCCGGGACGCACCTTGGCGACCTTCCCGGACTCGCCGAGCGTGTCGATGTTTTGCTTCAGGACGACCTGAACGTGTCGCTTGGCCATGGCGTGCTCACTTCGCCGAGGTGTACGGCAGGAGGGCGATGTTGCGCGCGCGCTTGACCGCGAGGGTGACCTCGCGCTGCTGCTTCGCGTTCAGCCCGCTGATGCGACGCGGCACGATCTTGCCGCGGTCGGTGAGGAAGTATCGGAGCTGCTGCGGGTCCTTGTAGTCGAACGCGAAGCCCTCTTCCTGGGTGAAGGTCGGCGCCTTCTTCTTGCTTCCACGGCGGCGGCGGATGCCGAGGGGGTCGCCCTCGACGCCGCGCTCTCCACGGCCCCGGAAGTCGTCGTCGTCGTCGTCGTCGAAACGGTCGTAGCGGTCACCCATTGTCGACCTCCTCCTCGTCCGCGGCCTCGTCGGTCGCGCTCTCGTCGTCCTCGCCCGCAGCCTCGGCCTCGTCGTCCTCGCCCGCGGCCTCGAGATCCGCCGGGCCGCGGCGACGCGACGAGCGGTCGAGCATGCCGAGACGCTCGGCCGTGCTCGGCTCGATGTCGTCATCCTCTGGCGCCGCCTCGATGCGCTCGAAGCGGACCTCGTCCTCCTCGGCCTTCACCTCGTCGAGCTCGACGAAGTCGCGCACGAGGATGCTCTGGAAGCGGATCACGCTCTCGAGGATGCCGAGGTTGCGCTCGAGCTCCGCGACGACGTCGTTCATCGCGACGTAGCGGACGTACACGAAGATGCCGCGCCCGAAGCGCTTGATCGGGTAGGCCAGCTTGCGCTTGCCCCACGTGTCCACCTTCGTGAGCTTCGCGCCGAGGCGCGTCATCACGTCCTGGACGCGCTGCGCGACCTTCTCGGCCTCCTCGGCGTCGATGTTCGGCCGAAGGATGTAAATCGTCTCGTACTCGCGAGCCCACGTCTTCGCGGGCTGCGACAGGGTCTGCTCTGCCATTCTTCCTCCTGGGATTGCCCCGGCGCTCGCACCGGAACGAGGAGATCGGGTGTTCACCCGATCGGATCCCACGCCCGAGGGCGAGGGGACGCGCTCTTTAGCGGCTGGTCAGGCCCCATGCAAGTCGTTCATGGCTTGCTCGGGCCCGACCCGGAGCACCGTCTCCACCATCGCCATGCCCCGTTCGAGGACATCGGGGAGGCGGGCGGCCTCGTCGGCCGTGAAGTTCGAGAGCACGTGGTCGTGGACCGTGCCGACCGGCGGGCGGCCGATGCCGACGCGGAGGCGGAGGAAGCCCTGGCCACCGCATTGGGCCGTGATGCTCTTGAGGCCGTTGTGCCCCGCGAGCCCACCGCCGGCCTTGAGCCGGAGGGTCTCGAAGGGGAGGTCGAGCTCGTCGTGGAGCACGAGCACCTGCTCGAGCGGCACGTCGTAGAACTGCATGGTAGGCCGGACGGCCTCGCCCGAGAGGTTCATGAAGGTGAGCGGGGCGAGCAGCACGACGTCGTGCTGCTCGAAGCGCGTCTTCGTGAAGCGGCCCCTGAACTTCTCGGCGAAGCCCGGAGCGCCCCAGCGCGCCGCGAGCGCGTCGAGGAGCATGAAGCCGACGTTGTGGCGGTTCTTCGCGTAGCGGGGCCCCGGGTTGCCGAGGCCGACGAGGAGGTAGGTCACGTCAGCGGAAGTGGTAGGTCAGGCCGAGGCTGAGCACGTTGAAGCGCGAGGTGTAGCGCCCGGCGTTGATGATCGTGCCTCGCCCACCACCCACCAGGCCGTTGGAAACCGCAAGCTCACGTTCGTCGCCCTCCAACGAGGCACAGGCCGGATTCGAGTCACAATCTTGGTCTGCCAAGCGGTGTGCAGCGTTCACCTGCGGCAGTCGAGCGTCTTGGATACTGTTGGTGACCGCGAACTGTCCGATGAACGCGTAGGCGAGCGAGAGGTCGAAGCGGCCGAAGCGGAGCGTGAAGCCGACGTGGCCGCCGAGGCGCGTGAAGGGCATGAAGTCGAGCTGCTCGTAGCCCTGCGTGACGCCCCTCGTCTCGAACGAGAGGCCGAGGCGGATGGCCGCCATACCCGGGATGATGTTGTAGTCGCCGCCGAGCCGCACCGAGATCGAGTCGCGCCAGTTGTGCGCTAGCGCCAGCGACGAGGGGAGGGGGGCACGCACACCGACGTTCAGCATCCAGTTGTCAGCGTACTGGCCCATCCCACAACGAGCCGGATCGGAGCACGAGGGCATGGTGACGCCGAACGTGTCGACCAGCGAGTTCCGCTCATAGACGACGTTGAGCTCGAGGTCCCAGCGTTCGTTCGACATGGCGTCCTCTACTCGGCCGCTCAGCCGCGCGACGGCGTCAGGGTTGTCGGCGCGAGGGCGGATCTGGTCCGCGTAGCGGATGCCGAGGGCGAGCTGCCACGGTTGCGCGGCTTCCAGTCGCACCCCCGAGATCGTCAGCTGGTCCACCACATCGGTTTGGTAGTAACCCGAGGTCAACGAGACGTCCCCCTCTGCCCGGATCTTGTCAGTCCAGATGAAGCTCAGCGAGATGTCGAGGTTGTCGTGCGGGACGACCTGAGCGGACGCGGTGATGCGTGGGATGAAGCGGTCTCGCACACGGAGCTCGCTGAGGACGTCTCCGCCGAAGTCTTCGCCACGGGTCGGGCGGACGATGCTGTCGAAGCTGATGATCCCAAAGCCCGAGCCGAACGCGAGGCCGAGACGGAAGCGCTTGTGCGGGGCAACGCCGACGCCGATCGTCGGGAACGCCACGATGAGGCTCTCTTCGATCAGCATGTAGCGCGTTGGCGCGGGAAGACCGTCGACGGTCCCCACGACCTCGCGGTCCCCGATCCGCATCGTGTTGCCCCACCGTGTGTTGCCTACCGCGGCGGGAGCGAGGAGGCCTACGCCAAGTCCCAAGAAGCGGTTGACCCGCCACGTGAGCACGAGCTCGGGCACGATCCCGGGAGGCGCGGAGTTGCAGACCCGGGGGAACGGCGCGTCGCCACGATAGGTACCTTCGTAGGCGCTGAAGTCGGCTGCGTTCGCCAACCCTGAAGGGATCGTACGGTTAGCGGGAGCGAGAAACGGGGGGACGGGCTCACCATCGTCATCGCGCTCACGGCGAAGACGATCGTGAGGTGCACTCGCGCCACCGTACGACTCGTAGGTGCCTTCGCGTTCGATACATGCGCCGTAGAAGGCGAGGTGGCTCTGCAGCGAGAGCTGGATGCCCTGCATGCCCGCGAGGTTCGCGGGGTTGTAGAAGAGCGCCATCGGGTCGCCCGGGCGCGCGAAGGTCGCGCCGCCGCGGCCGAGCGCCGTCGTGCCGGGCGCGGGGAACTCGAGGCCGCCAGCGTGCGCGGACCGTGGCGCGGATCCCCAGACCATGGCGAGCGCGGCGAGCGCCACCCCGAGACGTGTCATACGTGTCGACCCCATCTTCCCTGCACCCCGTAAGAACAAGACGGGCGAGGGTACCGAAAGGGGCCGGGCCCGAAAAGGGGGTTCAGGGCTCGGCGAAGTCGTGGTCGGCTGCGCCGCCGCCGCCGTAGTAGTCGTCCTCGACGAGGTTGTCGAAGCGGGTGTAGTCGTTGAAGAAGCGCACCCGGGCGGTGCCCGTGGGGCCTGCGCGCTGCTTGCCGATGATGATCTCGGCGACGCCGCGATCCTCGGTCTCCTTCGCGTAGACCTCGTCGCGGTACACGAACCAGATCGTGTCCGCGTCCTGCTCGATGGCGCCCGACTCGCGCAGATCCGAGAGCTGCGGGCGCTTGTCGGTGCGGCTCTCGACGCCGCGGTTGAGCTGCGAGAGCGCGATGATGGGCACGCTGAGCTCCTTCGCGAGCCCCTTCAGGTTTCGGCTGATCTCGCTGATCTCCTGCTCGCGGCTGTCGTTCTTCGAGCCCGAGCGCATGAGCTGGAGGTAGTCGACGATGATCAGGCCGAGGCCCGCCTCGCTCTGGAGCCGGCGGCACTTCGCGCGCAGCTCGAGGACGCTGATGGACGGCGTGTCGTCGATCCAGACGGGGAGCTCGCTCAGCATCCCCGCCGCCGAGGCGAGCTTGGGCCAGTCGTCGCGCGTCAGCTGCCCGGTGCGCATGCGGTTGCCGTCGACGCGGGCCTCGCTGCAGAGCATGCGCTTGACGAGCTGCTCCTTCGGCATCTCGAGCGAGAAGATGGCCGTGCCCCGCTTTCGCGCGACGGCGGCGTTCACGCCGACGTTCAGCGCGAAGCTGGTCTTTCCCATGCCGGGGCGTCCCGCGACGATGATGAGGTCGCCGGGGTGCATGCCGGCGGTCATTCGGTCGATCTTGTCGAAGCCCGTCGGGCAGCCGGTGATGTGGTCACCGCGCTGACCCATCTCGTAGATCTCTTCGAAGGTCCGCATGACCACGTCCTTGACGTGCTCGTACGGGCTCTTCGCGCGCTGCTTGGCGATGCCGAAGACGCTGGACTCCGCGAGGTCGAGGAACTCCTCGAGCTCGCCGTAGTCGCCGTAACCGGTCGCCGCGATCTCGTGGCAGGCGGCGATGAGCTTCCGGACCGCCGCCTTCTCGCGGACGATCTCGGCGTGCGCCTTGATGTTCGAGACGGTCGGGATCGTGTCGGTGAGCGCGATGAGGTACTCGTCGCCGCCGACCATCTGAAGCTTCTGCTTGTGCAGGAGCGACTCGCGCAGGGTGACGTGATCGACGGGGAGCGACTTGCCGAAGAGCTCCCTCATCGTCTCGTAGATCACCCCGTTGGCCTCGCTGTAGAAGTCCTCGCGCGAGAGGACCTCGAGCACGACGTTCATGGCGTCGTTCTCGAGCAGGATGCCGCCGATCACGGCGCGCTCGGCCTCGAGGCTGTTCGGGGGGACCTTGCCGCCGAACGAGGTCAGCGGCGGGGGGCGGTCTCGGTCTCGGTCTCTGCGGCCCATGTCGGAGTGTCCAACCATGCCACGTCGATGTGACGGCGGGAGACGCTGTGTGCCCGGCTCCGCGGCCCCTTGCAACTCGGCGACGCCGCTTGCGGGGAATTCTCCGGGCCCTGTCGGGCCGGGGGCGGGACCGTTGCGTCGTTCTCGGTGGAGCGGCGTTGGCGTGGCGTGTCGTGGGTTGGGAGGCCGTCGATATCGTACCCGGTGGTGGCGGCGTTGGCGTGGCTCGTCGTCGTTGGGGTTGAATGGCAGAAGCACCTCCCGGGGCTGGGGCCGCGACGGGGGCCGGGACCGCGGCCGCGGTGGGGTTCCGACGCTGTCGTACCCGCGGGCGCGGCGTTCGCGTGGCGTGTCGTCGTTTGG